>JAJDAB010000210.1 GCA_029262095.1 Candidatus Hydrogenedentota bacterium | reverse complement strand
GCCAAAGAACCTTCTCTCGAAGGCCGTAAGCTGCTAGTTGTACGCTTGCTCAACACCGATGCACGAGATACTGGCGACTATGTCATCGCGATAGACGCGGTGAATTCCGGCGTCGGCGATGTTGTTCTCGTCGCGACCGGTAGTTCCGCACGCCTCACCGAAGTCACCAAAGATCGCCCTAGCGACGCCGTAATCATTGCCATTATCGACTCCTGGGACATCGGCGGCGACGTCAAATGGCGGCGCTCTGAAGAACAATGAGATTCTTTGTTCATCGAAGGGAGCGAAGCGACGTGGCAATCTGTTTCTCGAACGGAGCTAACTTCCTTCTACATACACCGAGTCTATGCTAGATTCTTGTGTGAATTCTTCGAAGGAATCCAAAATGAGAATGCCGATTGTTTGGACTATCTCATTCATTCTCGTGTTTGCGAGTGGAGCGGTGGAAGCGGCTGCGTTGTTCGACACCAAGTTTTTCGCATTCGACAACGGCGTAGGTCGCGGAACATGGTCGCCCGAACAACAGGCCAAGACCCTTGCCGACCTCGGATACGCGGGTATCGGATATACTGGCACGGAAGACTTGGACGAACGGCTCGCAGCATTTGAGGATCACGGCCTCAAGGTATTCAATCTTTACGTCCATTGCCGAGTCGACCGTGATGAACTCTACACCGATGAACTTGTGCGCGCCATCGAGCGTCTGAACGGGACCGGCGTAGACCTCTGGCTCACCGTGCAGGGCAAAGCGGAGGACGATACGAAGGCGGTGCAAGCCGTAACCGAAATCGCGGACCTCGCCGCGGCGTCCGACCTCAAGGTGGCACTCTATCCCCACACAGGATTTTTTGTCGCGGACATAGACGATGCGCTGCGGATTACGCGACAAGTGAACCGAGAGAATCAGGGTGTAACCTTCAATCTCTGTCACGAATTGCAGGCGGGAAACGAAGCGCGCTTCAACGAGCAGCTCGATAGAGCCGCGCCGCACCTATTTCTAGTATCCATCAACGGCGCCGATCACGAAGGCGGCTGGGACCGTCTGATCCGACCGCTAGGCGATGGCGAGTTTGATGTCTATTCGCTCCTGAAAAAGCTCCACACCATCGGCTACGATCAACCCATCGGACTGCAATGTTATGCCGTCAAAGGCGACCAAGTCGCCAATCTGCGGCAAAGCATGGCGCAGTGGAACGCTTATCGCACGCGATTGGCAGAAGAAGTGCGGGGGAAATAGACGCGAGTATTTGGGGAGGGCCAAGCTACGTCTTGGCCGGGTCGCTCGACTACTCGCAGGCATCGTGAACAAAAAACGCGACGACATCAAGTGATGCCGCCGCGTTGTCAATGACTGAGTATGTGCTCTTACTTGCCGATATGGTCGTCGAACCATGCGATCACTGCGCCCATGGCCAACTCGGCGTCTGCGCCTCTGAATCCATGACCCGCGCCAGGAATCGTGATGAAGTCTGACTTGACTTTGTTATCATTGAACGCCGCATGAATCGTTTCGCTCGTGAGGATTGGGACTAGATCGTCCTTATCGCCATGCACTAACAATGTCGGTGGATCATCCGGTGTTACATGCAATATCGGAGACACGTAAGCAGCATCAGCAGCTTCGAAATCCAGCGCCGGGAAGCGTTCGTTCGGCCCGATAATTTCACGGAGATCGATCGGCGGGAAATAGGCCACGACGGCCGCGACACGACCTTTGCCCGCGATCGCATCGGCATCTGGCGCTTCACCAACAGGTCCCGTAGCACAACCCAGCATCAACGAGAGATGCCCACCCGCGCTACCACCGAATACGCCAAGGCGACTGTGGTCGACACCATGCTCAGCGGCATGGTCATGAATATGCGCCACCGCTTTTTCGACATCCGCGACCGCTTCAGGCACTTTGTATTTGGGCGCACTGCCATGGCGAACCATGTACAAGGTGTATCCGTCATCCAGCATTCCTGAAAATCGTTTCGCCGCTTCTTCGGGCGGCGAGTAGCGCGAAAACCATCCACCACTCACCATGAATAGAATCGCGGCACCGTTCGATTCTTCCGGTTGGATGACGTCATAGGTCAACGCCATCCCGTCTTTATGTCCATAGACAACGTCCGGCGTGATTCGCACGTCCGCATCGGGATCCGGTGCGGCAGTAACAACAGGATTCACCTGATCGGGAGTTGTAGCACACCCCAGCATGAGCCCCGAGATGCTCATAGTGATCACCAAACATCTTGCCGCCAACCAACTAAGTCGTTTCATTTCAGCGCTCCTGACTGTTCACAATTAACGACACTCTAAGTATGGACCGACCCACAGCTATCTCAGGCGAGTTCTCCCCATCGTACGGAGAACGGATGAAGTACACAAGATCGATTATTACTATCGTGACTGGTTCCCGTTTTACATCAACGACCACGGTTTACGCATGGGGCGTGAGACAAACGCAGTAGCCTCGTCGTCATGCGGGAAAACTTCGCGTACCGGATCCCATTTCAATTCACGGCCAAGCCGCATCGAAATGTTGCCGAGGTGCATCGCGGTACTCAGGTGATGAATGTCCGTCGGTGTGTAATACGGCGTTGTTCGATTCTTAATGCCGTCGATGAAACTCTGATGTTCCGTCGGCGGTATCGGCCACATCTTATTTTCGTCCGCAGGGTACACTGATTCGAGAATCTCGGTATCGCTCGC
>JAJDAB010000209.1 GCA_029262095.1 Candidatus Hydrogenedentota bacterium | reverse complement strand
CAGTAGTTTTGCCTGCGTCGCCAATGCCATGTCGCCGATCTCGTCGAGCAAGATGGCACCGCCGTCGGCCTCTTCGAACAGGCCGATCTTGTCCGCGTGCGCACCGGTGAACGCGCCTTTGACGTGGCCAAACAACTCGCTCTCCAAGAGGCTTTCGGGCAAGGCTGCGCAGTTGACCGCGACGAGCGGCTTATCCGCGCGGCGGCTCAGCCGGTGAACCGCGTTCGCCATGACCTCTTTACCTGTCCCACTCTCACCGAGCAAAAGCACTGTGCTATCCGTCGGCGCAACTTTCATCACGATTTCTACGACCCGTTTCATCGCGGGCGTACCGCCAACCAGTTCTTCGAAGAGTGACTGCTCGTACCGATCAACTGCTTTCTTCGTCGTGCGGTGCCGGTGCGCCTTGTCCACGACATGCGCGACATCGGTAGGGCGGCCGCTGATGGGGAGATAGAAGAATGCTCCGTGCCGGACCGCCTCGATAGCTCGGTCGACCTGGGAGACTTCGAAAAGGACAATCAATTCGGACGTCGGGGCGTGCTCCCGGATAAACGACACCAGCTCCACATCGCTCTCAACTTCCAATGCCAGGTCGAGCACGATGACCTCGAAGTCTCGTCGGCCGGCTAGCCGGAGAACCCCCTTGGCATCGTGCGCGAATTCGAGGGCATAACCCGATGATTCAAGAAATCCACTCAAAGCGGTGGCGTATGCGATATCGGCTACCGCTACCAGAACTCGGCCGGAATCGGCGCCCGGCTTGTTTCGCATCGAAACAGTCATGACTAGAGAGCGGATTGTATCAAAATGAATCGCCTGTATCTAGTTGAGCGATGGCGAAAACTCAACTCGATACAGGCGATCCTGTGGGAGAGCGGTTTAGATAGTGGCCAACGGCTGTTGACTGGCGTCTTCTCGCATTGCCCGGCGAATTTGGGCGCGTTCGTCTTCAACTAAATCGAGGAAACGGACGCCAAATTCCGTGATTTGGTCTTCCAAAGGTTCGGCCCAGCATACCCGCCCTTTACACTCCACGGCGGGCGCGCCTGGGCGCACTTCGAGGCGAACCATCACCAGATCGTCTTTCGCGACAGGCCGGATGGTTGAGAATCGAGCACCTTGAGCGGATAAGTCCAGCGACCGCATGGCACGGGTCGAATGTTCCTCGCGGAACTCAAGCCAGGCGCAAATGGGCACTGGTTTGCGGATATACCTTCTGTTGTCGTTTTGTTTTATTTCCATACTACTACTAACCCCGAACGGTACGGAAGGTTTCCGAGGACGCCACAATGGCGTGAGAGTGCTTCCGAGCGAACACTGGCGGTGGTGTTGCATACCAATCAATCTACTATCCCTATTGAGCACGATGGGTTCCACGAATACCTCATCGTATGCGTACTGGACGAATGGATCATAAGAGTATTCACTTGTATAAGACGAATTCGAGGTCCAATTGGTTTACAACCGATGGCTTGAATTCGACGAAAATACTTGCCGCGTATAGAACTAGATGAAGTCTTACAATGAAAGTGATCAACGAACCGTGGGCGGTTACGGTGCGACGAATTAGAAGTGGGTCGATTCGTCCTGGTTGGGTAAGTCCAGCCCAAAGTGTTTGTACGCGCGAGGCGTCGCTTGACGGCCTTGCGGCGTCCGTTTAAGAAAGCCAATCTGGATCAAGAATGGCTCGTGCACTTCTTCAAGTGTCTGCGCTTCTTCCCCGCATGCAACCGCCAACGAACTGAGACCGACCGGTCCGCCACTAAATTTCTGCACGATCGTGCGCACAATACTACGGTCCATCGCGTCGAGACCGAGGTCGTCAATTTGCAGTAAACGCAACGCGGCATCGGCCATGGGTTGTGTCACAACGCCGTCGCCTTTTACGTCGACATAGTCGCGCACGCGGCGCAACAGCCGGATTGCGATTCGTGCTGTTCTACGTGCGCGTGAGGCAATTTCCAATGCCCCATCCGACTCAATAGTCACATCCAAGATCCGCGCGCAACGCTCCACAATAGCCTGCAATTCCTGCGAGGAGTAGAATTCGAATCGACACGTATCGCCAAAGCGTGCGCGCAACGGCGGCGTCAACAAACCGCTGCGGGTCGTCGCGCCAATCAGCGTAAACGGCTTCAACCCAATGCGCATCGATCGCGCCGTCGGCCCCTTTCCCAACATGATATCGACCTCGAAATCTTCCATCGCGGAGTAGAGTGTTTCTTCCACCGCGTGATTTAGCCGGTGTATCTCGTCGATAAACAAGCAGTCGAATTCTTCGAGGTTCGTGAGGATCGCGGTTAGATCGGCTTGCCGCTCAATGACAGGGCCGGACGTTGCCTTGAAATTGACGCCCATCTCGTGCGCCATGATGCGCGCCAGGGTCGTCTTCCCGAGTCCCGGCGGGCCGGATAACAGCATATGATCGAGTGGTTCCGCACGCTTTTGCGCAGCGGCAATCGCGATGCGTAGTTTTTCCTTGATGGGATTCTGCCCGGGAAAATCGTCTAGGCGCGCCGGACGAAGTTGTTCGTCGAACTCGACGTCTTCGCCGGTAGGCTGCTCGCTCAGAATTTCGTGGTCACTCACATCGGGATCCAATAGTCGAGCTACACTTTGGCCATCGACCGCAACGCCAGCTTAACCACATCCTCATCAGGCGCGTCCGGCGACGAAGCATCGCGCGCTTTCTTCGCGGCCCGCTGGGCTTCTGCAAGGGTACACCCTAATGCGCATAACGCGGCAATCACGTCATCACCCGAATCGCTGTCCACGACCCCGTCATCGCCGAGCAATGCGCTCAGCTCAGTGTCCTGCCCTAGCTTGGACTTGGTTTCGAGTACGATTCGCTGAGCGCCTTTCTTGCCTACGCCACTGACGCGCGTAATGGCGGTAACATCATTTTCGAGCACGGCTCGCCGGAATTCGGACACGCCTAGGGTCGACAAAACGGCCAGTGCCACCTTGGGTCCGACGCCGCTAATACCGAGTAGCAGCTCGAAAATCGCTTTCTCTTCCTGGCGCTGGAATCCGAATATTTGAAATGAATCTTCGCGGATATGGCAGTACGTCAAGAGCAGTGCGGAGCTTTCTAGGCTAAGGCGATCCCAGACGCGATCGGGTACAAATACTTGGTAGCCAACGCCATTGACGTCAAGCACGACCTCGCCCGGTGTCTTCGCCGCAACGCTGCCTCGTAGGAACGCGAACAACCCATACCCCCAATTTTCGGCCACCGTGGAAGGAAGCCTGAACGCAAGCGATTGGGCTCATTCGCCACATCTCGCGTCAACGGATACAATATATACCATGCTTCGAGGAATCCGCACATTCGTCCGACGATCAGCGCTAACCACTGCGGTGACCATATTTGTGGCATCAGCCGGACTCGGCCTCTACGTCTTTCTCGGCGGTGACTGGTCGAACGTCACCGACGCGCTAGATACCGGTAGTCAATACGCGCCAGATTGGGAAGGTCCAGACGCTAACCAATGGGATTCCGCGCGACGATGGCTAGCTGATCTGATTGACCCCGCGCCCGCTGTCATTGAAGCACCGGGCGATGGTGAAGCCCTCCGAGTATTCTTTTCTCCGGTTAACGAGCGCCAAAAGGACGGGCCGGACGATCATCTCGTCGCTCTGATTCGCTCGGCGAAGAAATCGGTCCACGCCGCGTTCTACGACTTACGGTACGAACCCGTTGCGAAGGCGTTGATCGATCGTCATCGCGCGGGCGTTGAAGTCCGGCTCGTCTCGGATACGCACTACGAGAAACGCCGTCCGATGCGAGACTGTATCGAAGCCGGGATTCCGGTGGAGTTCGACCGGGCAGAAAGCCTCATGCACAATAAGTTCTGCGTCGTCGACCAAGAATGGGTATGGACTGGATCCACCAACATTTCCAGCAATGGCTTTTTCCACAACAACAATAATGCGTTGTTGTTGCACTCCTCGCATGCGGCGGAAAACTTCGCCAAAGAATTCGATGAAATGTTTACAAATCGATCTTTTGGTCCGCGCTCACCGAAGAATACGAGCCAGCGCGCCTTTGAATTGGGGCCGAATACTGTCGAGTTGTACTTCGCACCGGAAGACGGCGTGGAGCGTCAAATTCGCGCGGAAATTGGCGATGCAGACGAGTCGATAGATTTCATGGCGTTTTCGTTCACGTCGAAACCCATCGCCGAAACGATGGCAGACCGCATGAAATGGGGCGTGAAAGTACGCGGACTAATGGAAACACGCGGGTCCGAGACACGTTATAGCCGGGACAATTATTTAGCGGATCGGGGGGCAAAAATTTACCTCGATGACAACCCGAAATCGATGCACCACAAAGTGATCGTGATTGACGGAAAAACTGTAATCACCGGCAGCTACAATTTCAGCAAATCCGCGGAAACACGTAACGATGAGAATGTATTAATCGTGCATTCGGAGGACGTTGCGGGAAAGTTCGTCCGCGAATTTGAGCGATTGACGGCTAAACTTTAAGGACTTTGGCCACAGAGCGCACAGAGGATGAAGCGTCCCAAATTGTAATCCTGCCCTTGCAAATAGTGCGCACAACGAAACTTACGTGATCGATTATTCAGACCACCCAAACAATCCTATCTCTCTGTGACATAGAAGGTAATGACGACAACACAATCAAATAGCGATCTAAAACCCCGCATCATGGCGGAGCTGAATCGACATCCCTATCGTGTGCCACCTTGGCTACGATGGAATCATGGGCAGACTGTTTGGGGTCCGTTTTTCCGGCGTAAAGACGTACCGCCCTATCGTCTCGAAGAAATCGAAACGCCGGACGATGATTTCTTACGGCTACATTGCTTGGATGGCGAACCGGGATCGCCGACTGCGCTGTTGTTACACGGGCTAGAGGGGAGCATACAATCCGGTTACAACATCGGGATGACATGGCTCTTGTCGGACGCGGGTTGGCATGTTGCGGCTTTGGAGTTTCGGTCATGTGGCGGCGTGATGAATCGCGCGAAACGGCTCTATCACTCCGGCGAGACGACCGACTTAGCGTTTGTCGTCAATCACCTCATCGATTGCGATCCGAA
>JAJDAB010000208.1 GCA_029262095.1 Candidatus Hydrogenedentota bacterium | reverse complement strand
GGTCGAAACAGTTAAGGGTACCGGCATTCTGAGGCAGGACGTATGAAGATTTCCGTTTCGTTCGGCGCAGAACTCAATTCTTTGCTCGATAAACTAGCTAATGACATAGTCAGTGCGCGCTATTACAGCCGACTTCTCGCGAAACTTGAAGAATCGATCAGTGAATATTTACCAGAATTCAACCAGGCAAGAACGTTTTGGCATTTGACGCTCAGCGCATTGAGCGAAGCGAGAATCCTCCGACTTTGTCGAGTTTATGATGGGAACAGAAAAGTTTTAAGTCTTGTGAATCTACTGGACACGATTGCAGAGAATCTGAATTTGTTCGGCGAAGCAAACTTCCGGGAACGCGTCGCCGGGAATGCATTTGTCGACTCGCTGGCAAATAAGAACCGTATTCCTAATTCTGCTCAGCTGGAAGCAGATCGAGAACTCGTTAGCAACGACGATCCACTGGTTAAGAGGCTTACGATCTGGCGAGGCAATGTCGTAGCGCATAACGATACAAGGATTGCGCTTGGTGTAAGTGCGGTTTTGGACGAGAACCCGATTCTCGAATCGATATGGAACAGTTACTCAATCGTTCACTCGATATTTATAACAGGTACTCAAGCCTGTATAGAGCGTCGACCTTTTCTCGAAATATCGCGGGAGACGACGACTACCTTGAGTTACTCAAGCTAGTAAGACACGGGATCGGAAAAAGGAAAGCCGATCAAATCTAAAACGTACTGCAGAAAGATTGAGAATGGATACGGTTCGTAGTTCCGCCTTTAGGCGGTTGTTCGTCAAGAATCACAGCGCCCTACCGCCTAAAGGCGGAACTACGAACATGAGCGAAGCCCGATTGCATCCGTACCGTGTGCACCCCCTAGACGTTCTCACTCGAACATCATCTATCGGTTGCGTCAGCAACTCTGTTAGTCATTCATCACTCCGCCCCATATTCTTGAACAAATACAGCCCCTCTTTCCCCGGCGCGACAATATCTTTCCAACCATTCCCATCAACGTCTTCGACCCATAACTCGATGCCCGATCCACTATGTTCCGCAGCGGGGCCGTAGTCGAGCGTATACCGCACAAAATCGCCGCCGTTGATTTCGTAGTAGTAGAGGCCGACCGGGTCATCGGCGCCAGGGTCATTGCCGGAGTGGGCGCGATAACGTTTGCCCGTGACGAGTTCTTGTTCGCCATCGTTGTCAATGTCCGCGAGTTCCATTTCGTGAAACTGCGACTTGTCCGTTTCGATGTCGTGTTGATACCACGTCGAATTGCCGTCCGCATCCGGCGCTTGTTGTTCCCACCAGTGTAGGCCGTAGTTATGGCCCTGCCCGACGATGAGGTCGTTCTTCCCGTCGCCATTCACATCATGGACGACGATAGGCACACTCGCCTGGCTGAGTACCGGGCCTTTTACATGTTCCCATTCGCCCGCATACGGGTCTTCCGGTTGTAAGTGAAAACCGCTCGGCGAAACAATATCCGCACGACCGTCACCGTTGATGTCCCCAAACCCGATGCCGTGTCCATCATTGCCCGGCCACGCAATGTGTTGCTTCCACTTCCCCGTGCCTTTACCGTTTTCGTCACGGATGAGTTTGAAAATAAAGACCTGTGGCGTATCCGGAATACACTCCAATTCGCCGTCGCCATCGATGTCAAAGAACGCGGGTTTTTCGACGTTGCCCGTCTCTGCGATATCATGCGTCACCCATTCGACCGACTTACCCTTCGGGTTTTCCCGCCAACTCATCTTCTGCCCAAACCATCCACCAGTAATGATGTCGTCGTATCCGTCGCCGTTGACATCCATCGGGAAATTGGCGAAGTCATCGAAATAATCGCCCTCGATCCGGATGTCGCAGATCTTGTGACTCGTCTTGAAGTCCGGACCGGCGTACCAATTCTCGCCGGAGATGATGTCTTTGTTTCCATCGCGATCAACGTCCATAACGCCCGCCGCTTCAAATGCGGTATCGGAGATTTTGACGCGTTCGAATGTCAGAACGGGGTCGCCTTCCTGCGCGGGTGCCGCGAGTAAAAGCATTACAATACCGATGCACATCAAGTAACTTTCCTTTATCGTCTTGGTTCAGTGACTCCTACTATACCAAGTAGGGCCAAGATTGCATCCCTGATCGACGTGCCGCATTTCGGTAACCAGGATGCAGGGGTTTGCCCATTGCCTCTAACAATAGCTTTCAATTCACGCTCTCTTCCTCCTCGACGCGGTGGGTTTCGGTTGGTGAAATTTATAAGATGGTTTCGATAGAGGCACTTAGAGTGTTACCGTGGACTAAGCTTGCCCCATTCGACTCGTGTAGTGGTGATGCAAGTCCTATCAGAACCGGTGCAACACAGTCGGGGAAATAGAAATTGAGCAAATCTGATTCAGTCAAATTCAAGAAAAGCGGCGATGTTTACGTCGGCATTGTGCGCATCGCGAGCATCACAGAACAACGGGATCTCGACAATCTCTCAAGCGTGATACTCGGGTTTCTCGATAATCACGACGAGATAAAGCTCGTACTCGATTTTCGAAATGTTCAATACCTCTCTAGTGCCGCTCTGGGTGAACTCATTAGTATTCACCGAACGTTGACAGAAAAACGGGGTTTGCTTCGACTATGCCATCTGAGCCCACAGATACGAGAAGTATTCGAAGTGACCAGATTGCACGAGCGATTCGACATCGACCCCACGCTTCGGGACGCGCTTCAAAACTTCAAAACCGACGATAACTAATATTACTCGGTGCCGATGTTTTGCGTCCTCTGTGGTAAGTATCCTTCTATTCCACATGTTGCATGGCTATCGAGCCGGTGCTATTTTTGATGTGCATTGCTGAAGTAAAGGGCTTTCCAATGACTACAAAACTGTCCACACGCCGTGAATTCTTGCATGCCTCCGCGACAACCGCTGCGGGTGCGGCGCTTTTGGCGCGGCCTCATACCGCATCGGCGCTATCCCTCAAAAATGCGGCGAATGAACGCATTGTCACGGGCCATATCGGCGTCGGCGGCCAAGGCCGCTTCCATTTCGATACGTTGTTGCGAAACCCACGCGTTCAGATCGCTGCCGCGGCGGATGTGGATTCGCAGAAACTTAACGATGCGAAACAACGCGCGGCGCAGAACAACGTAACTATCGATACCTACACGGACTATCGCGAGTTGTTGGAGCGTCCGGATATCGATGCGATCGTTATCGGCACGCCCGATCACTGGCATGCGCTGAACGCCATCCACGCGATGGAAGAGGGCAAGGACGTCTACTGCGAGAAACCGTTGACGCTGACCATCGCGGAGAGCAAAGCGATGGTCGCGACGGCCCGCAGGCTTGGCCGAGTGTGTCAAATGGGGACGCAGCAACGAAGCGATTGGTGGTTCCGGCATGCGTGCGAACTCGTGCGCAATGGACGCATCGGATATGTGAATCGATGCGTATGTTTCATCGGCGAGAATCCGCAGAGTGATTGGTTGCCGAACGAAGCGCCGCCGTCGCACTTGGACTGGGACATGTGGCTCGGCCCGGCGCCGTGGCGGGAATACCACGGCGGCATCCACCCCGCATCATTTCGCTTTTACCGCGACTACTCCGGCGGCACGTTAACGGACTGGGGCGTCCATCTCTTCGACATCGCGCAGTGGGGGTTGGGTAAAGACGATACCAGTCCGCGCAAGATCGAAGCCGAGGGCGAGATGTATGACGTCAACATGTTCGAGTATCCGCGTACGATGCACATTCAATACAACTACGCGGACACGGTACTCGAGTGGAGCCAGGACAACAGCAAGACCTGGGAAGAAGGCCAAGGATATGGCACGAAATTCTATGGTTCCGAGGCGGACTTGTTCGTCAATCGCGGTGGCTATTGGATTCATCCGAAGAAAGACAAGAAGATCGATGAGCACCTGGGCCCGAAAGACACCCGATTGTATGACAGCCCAGGGCATCTGGAAGATTTCTTCGATTGCATGTATTCCCGCAAAAAGCCGATTTGTGACGTCGCAATCGGACACCGTGCGACAGCGATTTCGCACCTCGGAAATATTGCGTACCGCTTGAAGCGGCCGGTTTATTACAACCCGGAGGAAGAGCAATTCGTCACCGATGAAGCCGCGAACAAGTTGCTCATAAAGCCAATGCGCGCGCCCTGGCGGTTGTCATGATGATACGATTCGTCTTAGTCGGAATCATCGGAAGTTTCGCAATCGTTTGTGCATCGGCGGACCGTGGCGAGGATCTCATCGCTGCGCTTTCCAGCGACGACCCAGCCGTTCGTCGGGCTGCGTACACGGACATTGTGAAAAAGGAATTCGAGTCCTACCACATCTCTGCGGTCGCCGCCCTCTTAGATAGCGAAAACCCGGATGTCGTGCGCGCCGCGTCGCTGGCATTACAAGGCATCGTCGCACCCTCGACCGACGCGACCGGGCTTCGAGAAATCGTGGGCGAGGCATTATGCGGCGCTATCGATACCGTGGAGAACGACCACTGGTTGTTCTGGCTTTTGTCCTATTCCGGTGAGTCGAATGTCTGTCAGCGCGTCGGCAACATGTTCGGCAAGGAAGCATTCAACGACATCGTGTTTACCCTCGAAGGCATTGGGGGCGACGCAGCTACACGCGCGCTAATCGTGCAGTTGAGCAAATCTGAGGACAAAGAACGCGTCGCGTTGATCAACGCCATCGGCAACCTGGGCGGCGAAACCGCCACGGCCGCGCTCTTGAACCAAGCCACGCAACCGGACCCGATGGGCCTCGCGGCGATTGAAGCGCTTGGGCGAATCGGAACGCCGCGTGCGGGGATAATAATCGAACAACGTCTGCAGCGAGCGTTCACGATGCCCGTCTTCATGGCGTACTTGAAGACTACTGAAGCTCTGCCCCTTAACGAACGTGTTTTGGTATATGAGAACATTTTGATTTCTAGCGAGGATGTGCGCGTGCGTACCGCCGCGCTAAGAGGACTGACCGAAACGGGTGGTGACTCAGCGATTCGTTCATTATTGAAGGCGTTGTACTCCGACGATCCCGCGATTCATGGCGCGGCTCGTAATGGGCTTGCCACCATCAATAACGACACCACCCGTGTACGAATCTATGGTAATTCCGAGCTCCGTCCTTGGTGATCGATCTGATTCATACACATAGACACGGAAGTAACCATATCCGGGAGTTTCGATGTT
>JAJDAB010000207.1 GCA_029262095.1 Candidatus Hydrogenedentota bacterium | reverse complement strand
GACGGTTCGATCCCGTTCAGCTCCACCATTTATTCCCCCCTTTTGCGCCCCGCAATTTTCGGGATCGCGTCCGTGGGAATGCGATCGTGGGACGCAGGGGCTAGCTCGGCATCACGAACTCGTCGGCCGACACTACGAAACCATCGGTATTGTCAATGCGCAGATGAATGATATCCCGATATTCTGGAGAATCGTACCATCCTTGCAATGCTTCACGAGAGGGGAACTCCAAGATTATGGTCGTTTGGCCGGGAGTTCCTTCCATAGCAACGCTGCCGGGCCCGGCTACCAGTATTTTCCCGCCATGCGAGACAATCGTAGGGCCGACTGCGGCGACGTAGGCCTGATATCCTTCAGCGTTCGTGACGTTATAATTCGCGACGAGATAGCTTGCCATCTTGTGTTCCTCCGTTTCCGAAACATTGTGCAGGTTCTTCCGAAATGTTGTAGATTTCGGAAGTCCACTTAATTGCTAATTCATTGAGACACAGAAGCCGTTGGAATTGCATCTGAGAATAATCGATTATAGTTATTGGCCGCTGCAATTGCGATTGGCTGATAGGCGATCTCGCAACCATCATCTTGTAACATAGTGAAATCATGGAGATGCATGTGATTTATCAGACAGAAGAGGTAGATCGAATGCCCCGGTGTGCATCCTTGAGATCGGCTTCACAGTTGTTTAGGCGTGCGCTCATTCCGATGGGATTAGTTATTGCGATCAACGCCTACGGAGCGGAACTGCATTTCGATTCTGACCGCATGGCCGTAATCAATGGTCAGCGTACATTCGTGCTTGGGCTCTACGAAATGTTCGACGACCCTGCCGTATACGACACAGTGGCGAAAGCCGGATTCAACATCGTTCATGCACCGGCATCTACGGACGTGTTGAATCAGATCAAGAGTCGTGGGCTATTCGCGTGGATCCAAACCGGTGGTCTCATCGACCTCGGTGACGATCGCGCGAATCGTGAGACCCAACTCAAGAGCTTGGTCGATCAGTTTGGATCGCATCCCGCATTACTCACCTGGGAAGTGCCGGACGAGGCGCTGTGGAACACCTGGTACGCGCCCGTGCAATGGCGAATGTTGGATGAGCCGTTGCAGTTGACGACGTTGTCCTCGGGCAAAAACTCGAAACGAGTCAGCAGCGAAACGCGTAACCGAATCGATCGCTTGAAAAAGCTCTATGCCGCTGGCGAATACGAAGAAGGCGAAAAAGAAGCGGATGCGATTTGGAAATCGTTGGGCAAGGAGCAGCCGCATCCCGAACTTTCGATTGGGAACTCAGCCGCGAATGTGGAAAAGCTTCGCGCCGGTATGGTTGAGGGGTACCGCTACTTAAAATCGATTGACGCGGACAATTCCGTTTGGATGAATCACGCGCCGCGCAATCAGATTGCGACGCTCGCTGCGTTCAACAAGGGCGCAGATATCGTGGGCTGCGACATGTATCCCGCGCCGTCGTTCGGCCACGATCATTCCGACATCGCTGATCAGACGTTGTCCGCCGTGGGCGCGTACACCGATCGCATGCAACTCGCCTCGCCCAACAAGCCAGTCTGGATGGTGTTACAAGCGTTTGGGTGGGAAGATATTCTCAAGAGCGAAGGCGCGATCAACCATGCACGTCACCGTCGGCCCGAGCCACATGAATTGCGGTTCATGGCCTATGACGCCATTGTTCATGGCGCGCGCGGTGTTCTCTATTGGGGCACGACGCTCATTGAGAAACCATCCAAACTCTGGACTGATATTCTCGCGCTGGTTCGTGAATTGGCAGACCTGCAGCCAGTCCTCTCTGCTCCAGCGGCAGCGATACGACCCGTAGTCTCCGTCGGCGAAACCTGGGGTTCGGTTGATCGAACGGTACAGATCATGGCGAAAGATGTTGATGGACAGGTCGCGTTGATTATTGTGAACGAATGGAACGAGCGCTTAGATTACCGCGTGTCCGGTCTAGAAGCGATCGAAGGTCAATCGTTCTCGGATGCGTCCGAAAAACGACAGGTTACGGTGGCAAGCGGCGAAATCAAATCTACGATTCGAGCCTACGGCGTCCACGTACTGCAACCCGTCAAATCATCTGACTAACGTGTCACCCCCAAACGCCGTTGGGGGTGGTCACCGAAGAAAGTGCCAGGCAATGAGATTCGCCAAACTCGCGAACCCGGCACGCTATGCGTAATAAATATGCGAGTCCCGCGCTGCGACGACGTTCTGCTCGAAATGATCGAAGTTCTGCATGTCTGAATTGACGGCATCGATGCCATTCTCAAGCAGATGGGCATACGTCCGTTGAAACGGATTGAGTCCCGACTTCATCAGCTTCTCGTTGTAGTGCTTGTCGAACATTGTTGGATCCGCGCCCGTCGGCCCCAAGGTTCCGGCAGCCATTCCGCCATAGGGATTCAACGCAATGTGCCGTGCGGCTTTCATCCCGATAAGTCCGATGCCCGCGCCACGTGCTTTGTCCAGGAACGGACGCAGTTCTTTCAACGTACCCTTGCCGTCGACAAACTTTGATGTAATCGTGTCATACCAACCCGCCGGGGTGATGCCGACCATCGCCAAGTCGTACCAGCCCGTATCGATAGCCGCTTCCAAACATTCGTGGGCGCGCAAGTGCGTGCTGATACCCCAGTAGCCAACCTTGCCCGCTTCCTTCGCGCTCAAAAATGCGTTGTGCAATTCCTCATACTTCATCGCTTCGGGATTGCCAATCATCATGAGGTAATACGCGTCGATATAGTCGACGCCCATGTTCGAAAGACTCTTATCGATTTCCTTCGTCCAACGCTCTGCATCGGCTTTCGCCATTTCGACGTTGTAGTCGAGC
>JAJDAB010000206.1 GCA_029262095.1 Candidatus Hydrogenedentota bacterium | reverse complement strand
CATTAATCCGCTGCACACAGTAAGTACATTTTTCCATCACGCCACGAGTACGAATGGTGACGTTGGGATTGCGGCCTAACTCTAGCGAAGGCGTCGTTTGATCGGAGAAGTGATAGAAATTGAACCGGCGCACCTTGTACGGGCAGTTATTGGAGCAATACCGCGTACCGATGCAACGGTTGTACACCATGTCATTCAAGCCTTCGTCGCTGTGCATCGTAGCTCCGACCGGACAAACCACCTCGCAAGGTGCATTCTCGCACTGCTGACACGGTACCGGCTGATGAACAACTTCAGGATGATTCACGTCGCCTTTGTAATACCGATCGACGCGAATCCAGTGCATTTCGCGGCCATTGGCGATCTCTTGTTTGCCGACAACCGCGATATTGTTTTCCGAAACACAAGCAATTGCGCACACATTGCAACCGATGCACGACTGCAGGTCAATCGTCATACCCCACGCATGGTCCGCGCTGCGCCACTTCGGCAAGAGCGTCATGTCGTCATCTGGCGTATGCCCCATATGCTGCGCGAAATCCGGGTGTTCTTTGGCGTGATCAAGAGTGGCCTCACGCACTAAATGCCGCCCCTCCTCAGTCACAAGGTGGTCGATCGGGTAATGATCTTCGGTGCGGGCGAGCATCCATTTCTTACCGGTCTTCTTGATGCTCGCACCACGCGCAAAACCACGTTCGGTAGACGTCTGCAGTGCATAAGCATTCGCACCGGCGCCGTTGCCGACATTTCCGGCTCGCGTCCGGCCATAACCCAAATGAAGCGTTCCCGCATTATCGGGATGCCCAGGCATGACCCAGACCGGCGCTTCAACCGAACGGCCATCGCCGCCGAATGAGATCTCGACTACGTCTTCTTTCTTAATGCCTTCACGATCCGCCATCGCCGGACTAATCAAAAGCGCATTGTCCCAGGTCAGCTTCGTGAGGGGCTTCGGTATTTCTTGCAACCAACCATTGTTGGAAAATTGACCATCGTAAATTGAAGGATCGGGACGGAACGCGATTTCGATTCTGCCTTCCGGCGTCGCTGCCGCCGCACCCGCAAACCCGGATTGCAGCGATACATTTGCAGGCGGCGCCGCCGAATTTTCGATAACGCCGTTGCTCAACGCAAGACGCCAAGCGGTTTCAAAGTCCTCGGCACCCAATCGATCCTGCCAGTATTTCTCTACGAGACTACGACCGCTTCCACCCGTTCCCGCTAGTGTCGCGACGACTTCAATCGCTGACTTGCTTTCATAGAGCGGATCAATGAGCGGTTGGGTTATTGCTACCGAACCGTCATGCCCGCGACCGTCACCCCAGGACTCAAGATAATGTGATTCCGGAATGTGCCAATGGCAACGATCCGCGGTTTCGTCGAAATACATACCCAGGTGATAGCGATGCGCGACTTGGTCGATCGCCGCAGCAAAATCAATGTCGGCGGGCGAATCGTACACGGGATTTCCGCCCAGGATAACTAGGAGTTGAACGTCGCCCGCATTGATGTCTTCCACCAAGTCTTTGAGCGAAGCCATCTGATCCACTGGGTTCGCTTCTGCGGGTTTGGTGTGAATAACCGTTGTACCCGCGTTGCCAAGGGCATCGTTGATTGCATGCGCCAGCGCGTGAACGACCGGCGGCTGCGTTTCACCCGCAACGACGATACCGGCACCACGATGCGCTTTAAGGTCTTTTACGCACGCCTCAAATACAGCTTCAGCTGAACCATCGACTTCACCATCACTCACGCCGGCTACGCCAACGGACTCGGCAAGTTTCCGCGCAATCGCTTCGATCTTACTCGGCGCTACAGTGACAGCGTGATCCGCCATACCGCCCGTAATCGTCGGCGTACTTTCGAATGCGAACATACGGTTCATGTCCGCTTCTTCATCAATATCCTGACGGCGTGCAACGAAATCGTGGGCATAGCGAATACGGCCAGGGCCGATGCTAAAGAAATCAGCGTCCAAGGTAACAACGACGTCGGCAAGGTCATAGCGATAAACCGTCTCGAAATAATCGCCGAACGCGAGCATCGATCCCTCGCGGGCCGAGTCATTGCCAACGGGATCGTATTGATGCCACTTCGCACTCGGTAACTCGCGGGTCAAGCCCTTAAGCTGCTCGGCCAACGTCGGTGAAGTAACGGTTCCCGTCAAGATGCGAAGACCGGCGCCTTGATTCGCGCGCAAGCTTTCCATCGACTCGCTTAGTGTTCGGGCGGCCTCATCCCAGGTGTTGATCAGGCCTTTATTCATCACGGTCGTCGAACGATCCGGATCGTACAGATTCAAAATGCTCGCTTGCGTATAAACATCCGTGCCGCCCAGACTTGAGGCGTGATTCGGGTTCCCTTCGATGTGCGTCGGGCGCCCTTCATTACTGCGCGCGACCAAGCCGACGGCATAGCCAGATAAATTCATTGCAGTGGCGAAATGTAGCGGCATTCCCGGAATCATCTCTTCCGGAGGCTTCACAAACGGAACGATTTTTTCGGCCGGTTGGCGAGCGCACGAAGTCAGGCCACCCAGCGCCAATGAAGCGCCCATTAGTTTAAGAAAATTGCGCCGCCCGACGCCGTCTGAGTACTGCCAAATGTCGGATCCCGCGGGAAACTCGCGATCCAACATTTCCGCAAACTCCGGAGATTGCGAGTACTCGTCGAGGCTGCGCCAATAGGCCTGCCCCGAGTTGGTCTTTGAACTATCGTTTTCTACAACGGCCATAGGTCTCGTATCGCGCCTACCGGTGACAGATCGAGCAGTTTTGGAGCTGCATCGTCTTAATGTTGTATGCCTCAACCAATTCGGGCCCGAATTCCGACCGCTTCTTGCCCGCGGTTTCGGGGTGATGTTCTGGATCCCAATGCATGTCGAAAACAGCGTCTTTGGGGCGAATGTACTTCTCAGGTGCCCGATGACATTCCAAGCACCACTGCATGTGCATCGTGTTCTCTTTCCACGTCAGCGGCATCTCATCAACTTGGCCATGGCACTCGGTGCAGCCCATACCCTTATTGATGTGGATACTGTGGTTGAAATAGACGAAATCAGGGGTATCGTGAACACGGGTCCATTCGAGTGGCTTATCCTGAGCCCAACTCTCTCGGACCGGCTCCAATAATTCAGCACCGGTCCAAACTTGAGAATGGCACGTCATGCAGGTCTCGGTAGGTGGAATGCCCGCAAATGAGCTATCTTCGACTGAGGTGTGGCAGTAGCGGCAATCGATGCCCAATCCGCCAACATGGTGACGATGGCTGAACGGTACGACCTGTTCGCGAGCCGCGCCGACCTGGGTAACGAAAGGAGACCGGTACAGCGCCATCCCGAGGCCACCCAGCGTCACCACCGCCAATAGACCGCCAACGACGGTGACCTGCGCAATGGTGTTCGCTTTGCTTGGGAAAAACTGTCTAAAGCCTGCCACTTGCTCTCAGCTCCACTACTCTGGAAGACATTAAGGGCCAAATTCGACTACTGAAGCGGCCCATCATTACCCGACATTCTTGTGTGTTCTTAAAGCTCGAAATGTGACACGGAATGAATCGTGCCAACAATCACGTTTGGATTGTGCATAAATTCACGGTTAAAGTCAAGTGCGAAATTCAAATACGAAAAACGAGAAAAACAATTACGTTCTCGACCGAATCAATGAGTCGACCCCAACCCCTTGCGATCATACTCCCCAACCCAACAAAACATACCGTCGGGTCTATAAGGCCGGGAGTCTACGTAGCCAAAACCCCAAAAGTCAACTGTAGCGCCCCGAACACCAAATTAGTCTAAACTCCAGACAACTAGAAATCGTCTTCAAGCAACTTATTCGCCAGAACTATCATTGACTCCGATGACCGAGCCACCCAATATCGTCGGAAGTGACATCATAAGCCATTGGGCGGGAGGAACACCTCATGAGCGATCAACATAATCGGCAACGCGTTAGTCCGATGAAGCTAGTGCCCATTGTGGCGATTGGCCTGGTCACGGTTGGATTCTCCTTGCTGGCCGCACAACAAGCGTTTCGGACGACTGACGTCGCCCCCCAATCATCAATCGCTCCACCGGAAGATACAACCGCCGCACCCGAAGCGACGCCAGCGTTGATAGCGCAGGAAATGGGAGATAGTTCGAAACGCTCCGAAGAGGCATCAACTGAAACAACCGAGGTCGAACAACCTACCGAATATTTGGAAGTCGTTGGAACGGTACCGCTCGAGGGTGATTCGTTACGCGATCAGATAGTCGTGTTTTTCAACAACGATCTCGAACCCAATGACGATCCAGCTTTTGAACCGTTGCGTTTGGATCCACCGGTCGCCGGAACATTTCGCACCGGTGAACGGTTTGTAGCATTTGCCCCCAGCGCACCCACCGACCGTTGGATTACGACGGTCAGCGTTCATCCCAGCGTGCGCGATGTCCAAGGGAACAGTCCTCGCGCGGATTGGCAACACGCCTTTTCAACCGATCCCTTTAAGCCTGTGCGCATCGTACCGGTAAGCGAGTCGACGAGCACCATCGCACTAAGCGTTCGGTATCCCACTGCCGTCGACGCGGGCGATTTACTCGCATATGCGACGGCCACCGGAGCTAATGGCGACGCATTGGATGTACAAGTTCAAGCAACCGGCGACGCGGAAGAAGTGCGTCTCTTGGTACACGGCGCAGACAATTGGCCCGCGACGCTCACATTGCGTGCTGGGCTATCCGACACAACGGGCGCACTTTCACAGGCACAAGACACGACGTACACGTTTCCGAAACAACGCGACCTTAGAATCGCAAACGTCTATTGGGCATCCCGAGAACCGAGTACGCCCGCAATCGGAATCGAGTTCAATGAAGACGTGGACGCCACGGAACTCGAACAAGCCCTCACACTACAAGTTTTGGGCAACGATAACGATCTCCCGTTTACATTGCGGGAACAAGGCGTATCAAAGGTGCACGTCGCGGACGTCCAACTGACATCCCCTTTACCGAACAAGAGCGGACTGCGCGCGCGCATTGAAAAACAACTCGCCGGAATTTTTGGCGGCGCGATGAAATCGGCAGCACAACAAGATCTTCAAATGGAAACGACACCGTTCGCCCTCACGGATTCGTGGTGGGAGCAACGCGGGCGCGATGGCCTCGCACTCCAACTGAGGTTCACGGATGGCGTGTCGGCCCAAGCGGTAAAAGACGGCCTCGAAGTGTTGCCTGCACTCGATAACATCCGCGTCGAACAAGCCTACGGCTCATCGGTATACATCCTCGGCGATTGGGATTCAGAACGAGTTTACGAAGTGCGCATCGCGGCGAACATGGAACGCCCGGACGGAAACAAGACCGACAAGGTAATTGCCACTCGCGTTCGTAGCGACGAAATCCAGAGTTATCTCGGATTCAATTTTCCGGGCAAGTACTACTTTCCACGGTTGGCAGCAGCCGCACTCACCGTTGAGAGCCGCAACCTTCGCAAAGCTGACGTCACGCTACATCGCATGTTCCCGTCCAATGTCGCCGTCGCCATCAACGCTATGAACAATGGCGAAGGCGGATCGCATTTTGTAAACGCCTGGGCCGAAAAACTCAGTACCCATTCCATCCCGCTCGCATTTGATCCTGATCGTATAACGGAAAACGAACTGATACTCGCTGAGTTGTTGCCGAACGAACCGAGAGGACTATTCGGCGTCGGCATCACCGGCAAGAATTGGACCAACGCATCCAAGCTCGTGCTAATGACCAATATCGGATTACTCGCACATTGGCAAGGCGAAGCACTGGTGCTCTTCGCACATGATCTCTATTCGCTCGATCCGCATGACGGCGCACGCGTCACGGTGTACAGCGCAAAGAATCAAGTGCTCGGCCAAACCACAACGGATGCGTTGGGCATCGCACGGCTTGACGGTTTTGACCAATCGCTGGGCCGCCCCACGGTGGCCGTCGTCGAGCGCGGTGACGACTACACGTTCGTGGAACTCGAAGCGCGCGGCGACACGATCGCTGAGGTTACACCCTCCACGCCCAATTACGATGCGAAACGTTACGACGCATTCGTCTACGCCGACCGCGATTTATATCGGCCAGGTGAAACGGCGCACGTCCGGTGGCTTGTTCGCCACAACTACGGTGACGCGGTAGAAGCCGTGCCGCTCAAGTTCATTGTGACCAAGCCCAACGGACGCGTCCTCATTGAACGCGCCGTCACGCTGTCGGACATCGGTTCCGGCGGCCTCGAAGTTCAAACACGCCGCGACTTTCCCACCGGCACGTATACCGCCCGGCTCGAAGTCCCCGGATCGAAACAGCCCGCCGGCAGTTACGGATTCAAAATTGAAGAGTTTGTGCCTAACCGGTTGCGCACGGAAGTCACCCTCGCCGATCCGTACTGGGTGGCCGGCGAAACGTATGCGATGGGATTGAAAGCTGAACACCTCGCGGGAGGCGCCGCAGCCGACCGCCGTTGCGAAGGTCGCCTGGTGTTCCGGTCAACATCGGTGGCGTTGGCGGGATGGGAAGGATTCCGTTTCGGCAACGACGCCCCCTTCGACGCTAGCCCGGTCGAACTTGGGGATGCACGAACGGATGCGAGCGGCGCCGCAACCTTTACATTGCCAACCGACATCAAAGCACCAGCCAGCCGCCCATTAAAAGCACTCGCGGTAGGCCGCACGTTTGAACTCGGAGGCCGAGGCGTATTTGGAAGTGCCGAATCGACGTGGTTCCCCTCCCCCACTTGCCTCGGCATCTCCATCGCACGAGACCCGGCCGGCGAACTCGCGGTCGATGTCGCAGCGGTTGCCCCGTCCGGCGATCCGGCTGACCTAACAGAAGTCTCCGTCACGCTCGAAAAACGGGTTTGGCACTACAATGTCCGTCGCTTCTATTCCCACCACGAACCGCACTGGAGCGAATCATTCGAACCGGTCGAAACGAAGACGGTGTCATTGTTGGACGGCCGCGGAAACGCAACGTTTGACGTCGGCCGTTACGGACACTACCGCGTCCGTGTGCATTCGGAAGCGACGACGCAATACAGCACACAGTCGTTTTACTCCGCGTGGAATCGGATTGAAGTCGTCGACGACGCACGGCCCAGCCTCATCAAGGTCACAACAGATCACGATCAGTACAAGGTTGGCGACAACGCAACGGTGCGTATCGAATCGCCATTTGATGGCCAAGCATTCATCGTCTTGCAAGGCGAATCGATGGCCGATGCGGCACGAATTCCCGTCACCAATGGCGTCGCGGAATACCGGTTCACGGTCAATGAGAGTCACTTCCCAAATATGTGGGCAGGAGTAACTGTAGTACACGCGGTCGACGATGAACGCGCACAAGTCTACCCCTTCGAAAGTTTTGCCATGGCCGCCGTCCGCGTCGTTCACGCGCCCAAGCAGCTACAAGTCGCGTTCGACAGCATCCCCGACGTGATTAAACCCGGATCGGCGCTACCCGTATCCATTGCCGTAACCAATCACGACGGCCAGCCCGCGACAGGTGAAGTAACAATCGCCGTAGTCGATGAAGGCATTCACTCCATCACCGGCTACGCAACGCCCGATCCCTACGCATGGGTTGCCCGGTTGCGTGCGCCGGATCACCATCGCGCACATTATTACGACAAAGTCGCCTATGACTTTTCGCACCCCTCCGAATCGGGCGATATGGACGCGCTCCTAGGAAAGCGCGCGGCCTCGATAAGCGACAATTGGATTAAACCGCTCGCCCTTTGGTCGGGTCCACTCGAACTCGATGAAGAAGGACGTGCGAATACTTCGTTCACCCTCCCCGAGTTTTCGGGCGAACTGCGGCTCGTCGCCGTCGCGGCATCCAAACGTGCCGTGGGCGCCACCGAAACACGCACCAAAGTCCGGCGCGATCACGCGATGCGCGTCAGCGTGCCCCGTTTTCTCCTCCCTGACGATAAAGCCGATTGCCGGGTTGCGCTCATGAACCGGACGGACGAACCGGCTCAAGCGACAATCACGTGGGAAACGTTCGGTGGACTAGTCACCGAATCGGGCCGATCGGAACTCGTGCTTCAACCCCAAGCAGAACAAGTCGCAAACGTGCGGCTCACAGCGGGCAATCGCGCAAGCGAAGGACGCGTCGTCTGGCGAACAACGATCTCCGATTCAACCGGCAACGAACTCGATGCGTACGAGCGCACGTTCGACATCCCCGTGCGCACACCGGCGGCATACCAATCCGCCCATGAACTCGTACGGCTAGCGCCGGGCGATGGGCAAGTCATTCGTAACGCCGACTTCGTCAACGACGATCGCGCTGAATTGTCCGTCTTTGTCAGCGCGCAACCCCAACTTCAACTCGCCGACGCAATCGATTATGTAGTCGGTTATCCGCATGGTTGCTTGGAACAGACCACTTCCCGCTTGATGCCAATGTATCTCCTACGCAAAAATTCAGCGCTTATGAAAAAATCGCTCGACGAAAACGAAACACTCGACATGTATCTCATGGCCGGCATCGACCGTTTGTTTGCCATGCAGACGCGATCAGGTGGCCTTGCCGGTTGGCCTGGCGGATCACGGCCCTACGAATACGGTTCGGTATACGCGTTGCACTTCCTAAACCTTGTTGCGAACGGCCGCGAGTACCCGCTACCCGAAGCGAGTATGGAAGCGTTACGCAACTACGTCCGTCGGCTACTCGAGGACGATACCAACGCGTCATACAGCGGATCATTTCAACGCGCATATGCGACGTACGCCCTCACCGTGGGCGGCGATGCAGACGCTGCATTGCAAGTCGGGCGCTTCGACGCAACATCGCTGCCTGGTCCCGGGCGCTACCTCCTCGCCTCAGCGATCATGCGAAGCACAGGCGACGCCAATCGCGCCCGTAACTACCTCGCAACGATGCCCGCCATTGAATGGGTTGAACGCGAGCGAGGCCGCACCCTCAATTCGTCGATCCGCAACACCGCACTCGAATTGCTTTCGCTCACAGAATTGAAGGGCGATTCCAATGAAATGCTCCAACGCGCCAACGCCCTGACCGCCTACCTCCGTGACCACCGCTACGGTAACACGCAAGAAACCGCGTTCATCGTCAGCGCATTGGCCGGTTACCTCGATCTCGTGTCCGGCAACATTGATTCAGCCGCCGCGGAAATCGAAATTGCAGGCGACACCGCGATCATCGAAGGACTCGAAACCCACGCGCAAACGCATCTCGGCGCCGACGGCGAATTCCACGTACGCAACACCGGCGAATCCGATATCTACGTCAGCGTCACGAAACGCGGCATTCCCGAAACGGTTCCAACGCAACCAGAAAGCAACGGTGTATCTATTAAACGCACTATCTACACCAACGCGGGCGACGTGTTTGGCGGCGACGCATACGGACAAGCCGAAGCATACGTCATCGCCCTTACGCTCGACTCCGAATACGGCACGGAAAACATCGTACTCGTCGACAAACTTCCTGCCGGATTCGAAATCGAAAACCCCCGCCTCGCGGTCGATGCTATGCCCGGTAAAGGACTCAAGAATACCGTCACCCCTTCCAACATGGACCTACGTGATGATCGCATCGTCCTAGCCTTCGACCGGCTCAAAAAAGGCAAGCACACATACCACTACATCGTGCGCGCCGTAACGCCTGGCCGCTACGCCTATCCACCCGCGCAAGCCGAGTGCATGTACGACGCGTCAATTCGAGGACGCTCCAGCGCGGATACGATCGACATCGAAGCAGGCTGACGTGCGTAGGCGCACAAAAATAGGGGCGCTGCTAGTCGCGACGGCGAGTCTTCCATTTCTATTGATCGAACTCGCCGCGCACCAACCCATCGACGCGAACGAATACTTCATCACAGACCGATCGCCATCCATCCAAGATGCCGATGGCCGCACGCTCTATTCGTTCTTGAACGAAGCCGATCACTGGTGTTTTCCCGTGATCCTCGAAGCGGTCAGTCCGCATCTTATCCAAGCAACGATCGCGGTCGAAGATCAACGTTTCTACGAACACGACGGCGTCGACCGGCGCGCCGTAACGCGCGCGGTCTGGCAAAACGCGACTGCCGCAAGCATCCGATCAGGCGCGTCGACGATCACGATGCAACTCGTAAAGCTAACCGATGACCTCCCCCGATCTGTTCCGGGAAAAGCCATGCAAGCCGCACGTGCCCTACGTTTGGAACGAAACACTTCGAAGGAGAAGATTTTCGAGACCTATCTTAATCGCGCGTCATACGGGTTCAATCTACTGGGCTGCGAAGCCGCATCCCACCGCTACTTCGGCAAGTCTGCCGCCGAGCTCACATTGTCTGAAGCGGCGCTGCTCGCGGCCCTGCCAAAGTCCCCATCCGCGCTCAACCCGCTCAACCACCAGAATCGCGCACGCGCAAGGCGCGACTACGTCCTAAGCCGAATGCACGCGGAAGGTTTGATAACGGAAGACGAACTGGAATCGGCTGCGGGCGAACCAGTCAAAGCCCGCTGGCACGCGTTTGAAAATCGCGCACCGCACCTCGCCATGCACTTGCGCGAAGAAGCGTCAATTCAGAGCTCCATCCAAACAACAGTCCGCGCTGAGTTGCAGACAGAAATCGAAACATTGGTCAGCGATCACGTCGACGAATTGGGCTCCACCATTACGAACGGCGCTGCGATCGTTATCGATGCGGAGACCGCGAACGTCCTAGCCCGCGTCGGTTCCGCTGCATTTTTCGATACCCCCGGCGGCGGACAAGTCGACGCGCTGCGTGCTCTGCGATCACCCGGGTCTGCGCTCAAACCGTTTACCTATGCCCTCGCAATCGAACGCAACGCGTTATATCCCTCCGAAAAGTTGCTTGACAACACACTCGATTACGGGTTGTATCGGCCGCAGAACTATGACGGAAAGACGCGAGGACTCATCTCCGCGTCCTATGCGCTACGTCGGTCGCTTAATGTGCCCGCGGTAATGGTGCAAGAACGCATCGGCACCATCGCGCTGGCCGATTTCCTCCACAACGCGGGAATCCGCACGTTGCGCAAACGCCCCGCGCACTACGGCATAGGTCTCACCCTTGGCAATTGCGAAGTGCGGCTCGAAGAATTGGCTGCAGCGTATTGCGCAATAGCGAACCTTGGCGAGTATCGACCGCTGCGAACGATTGCGACCGACACTCTTGGTCCCAGATCGACTGTGATGAACCCAGGTACTGCCGCCGCGATTTTCGCGATGCTCGAACAACCGCTACCCGGTGGCTATCAGAAAGACACCATACTTGCTGAACAATCACCGCCCCGCGTCGCGCTAAAAACAGGCACGTCCACTGGACAACGCGATGCATGGTCGATGGTATTCAACCGTCACTACGTCGTAGGCGTGTGGATCGGCAACAACGACGGTTCGCGATCCGAAGGGCTCGTCGGCGCGCAGGCCGCGTTACCACTTGCCGCAAAAATCTTCCGCACCCTTCCTCGAAAATCCTCATCGGCCTGGCCAAACTCGCATGGCGCGATGACCAAGATAAAAGTATGTGCCGCATCTGGACTGCCGATTTCCGAATGGTGCCCGTATCACACCGAGGCCGCCATTTCCGCGCAACAACTCGTTCTACGGAAATGCGCCGTCCACCTTCCCACTGAAGAACGTTGGCCCGAGACTTCCCGAGGCTGGGATCTCGCGCAACTTGCAGCCGAGAGTTCCCCCATTGATGACGCCGCAGAGCGAAGTTCACTCTCGCCCCTATCCATCACCGAACCCGCAAACAACGCTGAATTCGTCATGACCGGCGAAAAGACTGCCGACCGCATCCGCTTAACAAGTACACATGATGAAGAAGGCGGCGTGTACTGGTACTTAAACGGAGCCTTCGCGGGCCGTGCGAATACTCACTCGCCCGTCTATCTCAATCTAAAGCCCGGCAATCACCACATCAGTTGCATGACCGAAACCGGTGAACAAGACTCAATCCACTTCAGCGTATCAACGCCGTACCGCCCCCGGCATTTCGAAATCGATTAGTCCGTCCACCACAGTCCATCAAGTCCACGTCGTCCACGAGGCCGACGCCACACAATCACATCCCCGCCGTAGGTCGAACCGCGTAAATCATTCCCAAACTCATCACACCGTTCCGCACCGGGGCGACATACATCTCCCCTACGTTCCCATCCGCCAGCCGTCCAGATTCAGAATGCATCTCCTGAGCGTTTAAAACGCCCAACAACCATTCATCGCCAGGCCGCAACCCCGATCGGTGATCATACGCATCTAAACTACGGCCAATCGGATATCCAACCTGCGTAATACCGTTAGCATCCATCCACTGCACGTTATAGAGACCAGGGTATCGTTCGTAATACTCGCGCAACACCGCCAAAACCTGACTGGGCCGGGCATCGGCTGCCGCAGACCGCACACGCGAATCTATCGCGATGTTGCTAATCACTTGTTGATAGGTCATTGGCGTGAAGGGTTCAGCAATTCGCAAGACATTTTCCGGATTCCCCTCGGCCACATGCTCGACAACCAACCGCCACTCTTTTCCACCAAGTCGAACCGTCTCCCAGCCCGCTTCTTTCACAACAATAAAATCAGGTCCGAAATACGTGTACTGCACGCGCCCACGCCTTTGCTCCGCAATCATCGCAGCGACATTGAGCATTTCCGTATGCGATGCGTAGGTCGAATCGGATAACAAACTGCGTCCAACTTCACGTCCATCGGCGTCGGCCACGATGACACCATTCGGATCAACCATCCAAACATCGACCGGTTCCCCGATTCGCGGCGCACTCCGAATCATGTCGAACGTCGCGGACAGCGACACCAAAACACCAACACGTGCTTCATCAAATTCCCGAAACGCGGGAATCGGTTTCCACAAGACATGCGAATCGCCTGCGGCATGCAGCCCCGGCGCGCCGCCCAATGCCGACATCACACGCGCTTCAAAATCATCGGATTGTGACTCGGTCTGCCGATGGGGAATCGGTTCGGAGGCCACAACGGCACCGTCCGAACGTGCGCTGAACGCGGTGCTAATTGCGGCGTGGCGTAGGCTCAACCCTTCCAGCAATTCACGCGCCGCCCCACCCGATGGCCCCGTACGCTCCAACATACGCGCCGTACCATCGAGATCCGACTCGATCTGCGAAAACGCAAACTGCATGTCGGCGTGAAGATAACGAAGAAGAGATTCCGGGTCCCTGGGCCGATCGCGAAACGATGAAACGCTGGCGCATCCCGAAAGCAGAACACTTCCCAGGACACCCGAGACAACTAACCGCAAGAATCCCCGCATATTTCCCCCGAACATGAACAGAAAATATCACACAACCCACAATCCGTGTAAATCCGTCAGATCCGTGTCATCCGTGTTCCATTCACTCCGGCCCCATCCGTTGCACAGCCGCGGCCATAATCCCCGAGGTATTTAACGCGATATCCGGTCCCACCCACTTCAAAACCTCTGGCGATACCGTTAACCCACAAGCCTTCAATTCTTCCTCAGTTACCTCACGGACTTGGCGCGCAACGAACACATGCAGCGCCGTCTCCCGAAGGCCCGACTCGACAGCCTCTGCAATGATGCCCTCCGACCGTTCGAGTGTGCGATTCAGTTGCGCGACCCGAGCCTCCGTGATCGCATGCGGACCGTAGTGCCCGACGTACGCCCATTTCGCACCCGTATCCACAATTTTCCGTACGGAGACCAACGATTCAGCCGGGTCAAACTCCACCGGAGTCGCCACGCCGAAACAATACGGTTTCGGTTCGCGCTGCAATTCTTCGTAGATCATGCCAAAGTTGTCGCCCGCGAATATATCCCCCGAACCAGAATCATGGATACACATATGATGCGAGGCATG
>JAJDAB010000205.1 GCA_029262095.1 Candidatus Hydrogenedentota bacterium | reverse complement strand
CGTGCTGCTGTATGAAACGCAGCAGGACATCCTCGAAGTGAAAGCCGCTGTCGCGGGCGGCAAGCGTGCGTTGCGCGAGGCCAATGTCGATTTGCCGATCATGTGCCAGGTGACGGTCGACGCGTTCAGTAAAATGCAGATTTTCAACACGGACATCCAGGCCGCGCAAGTCACAGTGCAGGGTATCGGGATTGATACGTTTGGCATTAACTGCAGTATCGGTCCGGACCTGATGGGCAAGACCGTCGAAAAGATTGCGAAGTACTCGCCGTTGCCGATCTCGGTCGTGCCGAACGCTGGGTTGCCCGTCTCTGAAAATGGCAAGACGGTATTCAAATTCAAGCCGGAAGACATGGCAGATTACTTGCACCGGTACGTGACGGAATTCGGTGTCAGTGTTGTCGGCGGTTGTTGCGGCACGACGCCGAATCACATACGCGCCGTTGCCGATCGGTTGCGCGGCGTCAAGCCGAAAGTGCGTGAGCCACTGAACGGCACTTACCTCTCAGGCCCGCAAGAAGCGATTAAGATCGATAGTAGCGAATCATTGATCATGGTAGGCGAACGCCTCAACGTTCGTGGTTCGAAGAAAGTGCGCGACGCCGTTGAGAATGATGACGGTATAGATCAGGACGCATTGGAAGAAGTTGTCGAGGAACAGATTGGCGATCTTGGGCTAACCGTCATTGACGTGTGCATGGACTCCAACGTAGTGGATACCACATCTACATTGAAGGACGTCGTTCACGGCCAGACCACCAATTTTTCGGGCGCGATGTGTCTCGATTCGTTCGCGGTAGATGCGTTGGAAGAGGCAATTAAGGTGTACCCCGGTCGGCCGTTAATCAACTCAATGTCCATGGAGGAAGTGTCGCCGGGTGTAACCAAAGTCGATGCGGTACTCGGAGCGACCAAAGATCACTGGCCGATGTATGTCGCGTTGGCTGCGGGTGCTAAAGGCCCGGGCGCCACTCGTGACGAGAAAGCGGATATCGCGAAACAGATTGTTGAGAATGCGGCGAAACACGGAGTGACGCCGGACCAAATTTTTGTCGATATGAATGTATTTCCCGTGGGTTCCGAGTCGGAGCCGGGCCTAAACTTCGCAGTTGAATCGATCGAAGCGATTCCGCTCATTAAGGCCATTCATCCGGATTTACGCACGATTTGCGGCGTGGGCAACCTCACGAATGGACTGGCGAAAAAGCCATACATGCGCAAAGTCTTGACGTCGGTTTGGTTGGACGAAGCGCGAAAGAAGGGGCTCGACGCCGCAATTATCAATCCCAACCACTACGTCTTTGTGCAGGACCTCGATCCGGGCGACTACCAGCTCGCGTTGCGCGTCATTCTCGAGCGGGACATGGACGCGTTCGAAAAACTGGAGGATATCGCCGAGGCGAAGACCGGAGCCACGGTAACGCGCCGCACGACGTACGACGACCTCGATTTGGAAACGGCGATTTGCGAGAAGATTAAGGACGGCTTTAAAGAACGCACGGCCGGTGCGATCGTGGTCGATGGACATTCGTACGAGTATCTGGACAAAATTGTTCTTCAGGCGGCGCAGATTATTGGTAAGCATGAGCCGTTGGTGTTCATCAACGATTACCTTATGCGCGCGATGCAAGAACTCGGCGACGGGTTTGCGCGTGGCGAAGTGTCGCTCCCGCATTTGCTGAAATCGGCCGACGTGATGAAACAGGTCATGGGCTTCCTTGAGCGGTATATGAAAGTGTCGGCGGGCGTCGATGTCCATACGGAAATCGACTATAAGGGCACTATTGTGCTTGGCACGGTGCATCAAGACGTGCATTCGATCGGCAAGGACTTGGCTAAGACGCTGTTTGAGAACTACGGCTATCGGGTTATCGATCTCGGCGTGATGACCCCGTTGCAGGCGTATATCGATACGGCGAAAGAGTACAACGCTGACGCGATCGGCATGTCGGCACTGCTCGTACAGACCTCTAATCATATGATTACCGTTTCGAAAATGATGGCGGAACAAGGCTTGGACAGCACGCTGTGCCTTATCGGCGGTGCGCCGGTAAACGATCGTCATGCGGCGTATGTCGCGATGGCGGGTGACGGCGATTCGGCACGGATGCGATCAAACGTCTATTACTGTGCGACGGCGATGGACGGCGTCAACATCATGAACCAATGGATCGGAAGCAACGATCATAAAGCGTTGTTGAACGCGAACCGCTCGAAGTTGTTGTTGCACTACGAACGCGCTCAGAAGATGTCGGAACAAACCGATAAACTACTGCAGGAGTTGCCCCGGCGCGTCGTGTCGTTCGATGGCGATGCGTTGCCGGAGAATCCCTGGTTTCGGCGGGAAGTGTTCAAGTATTCGTTGGGTCAACTTGCGCCGTATCTCGACACGAAGACGCTGTTCGCCTTGAACTGGAAATTCGGCGGCAAATCGAAACGTGAGAAAGCGGGCTCCAGCCAGGAATCATTGCATGCGTTGTTCGAGGAATGGATTCGGCGGGCGGATAAAGAGCAGTGGATTTGCCCCGGCGGACTGGCGGGCGTGTATCCGTGCCAATCAGAGGACGAACAGGTCATCGTGTATGACCCCGACGATTTGAGTGCGGAGTTATGCCGATTTACGTTTACAACGGTGGTCGGTTCGGAGAAGAAAGATAAGGTAAGCGCGGCGCAATATTTCTACCCGAAAGACTCCGGGCAGTTCGATGCAATCGGCGTTCAAGTCACGACTAGCGGACCGCAAATCGACGAACAACTCGAACGATATCGCAAAGACGGCGACTCCGAATCGTCGTTGTATTTGCAAGGCTTGTCGGATCGCGTCGCGGAAGACCTTGCCGATCACGTGCATGCCACGCTACGCGAACGGCTCGGGTTCGACGAAAAACATGGCACCCGCTGGTCGCCCGGCTATTCCGCAATGCCGGACACGGATAACAACCGTATCATCCAAGAGTTGTTGGATGCTGAAGCCGGCATTGGCGTATCGGTCACGGGCGCAGGCGAATTTTCACCGACGGGCACGACGGCAGCCGTCGTTTGTTTTCATAAGAACGCGCGTTTCACCTAATACGCGCCGATTCACGCGATCCCTTAGCCTATTTACTTAACATCTACAGCAATGACGAGGAGATGGTTCACTTTAGCGTGTTGCCGCGGTTCATCTTCTCGATCTGATGCACCCGCAAAAAGGAGATGTTAATCATGCCTGAATCCGTCGAAGCATTGTTACTCGATTCGTTTCGTTACCGTTTTCGGGGCGTAAAGAAACTGGGCGACTCAACAATCGCGCAACTGTCGCACGACGATCTAACATGGCGTTCGAACGAAGAATGCAATAGCGCTGCGGTGATCATTCAACACATGCACGGAAACATGATGTCTCGCTGGACGGATTTCATGACCACCGACGGCGACAAGCCGTGGCGTAACCGTGACGGTGAATTCACTGAACCGGATGCCACATCGCGTGACGAACTATTGGCGTATTGGGAAGAGGGCTGGGCGTGTACGTTGACCACGCTCGATGGATTGAACGAAACAGACCTCACCAAGGAAATCCTAATTCGTGGAGAGTCGCTCGGGGTTATTGACGGAGTACTACGGCAACTCGCGCACTACAGTTTGCACGTCGGCCAGCTCATAACAATCGGGAAAGAGCGACTGGGTAAGGATTGGGAAACGATGTCGATTCCACGTGGTGAATCGAAGGCGTACAATCCGGGTAAGCGGGACTAGAGCAGTTTTACTTAATTCGTACTCCTGAAGCACTGGATTGCAATTCGGGAGGGCCAAGTCTGACTTTGGCCGCATGCTCTGTCATTAACGCGGCCAAGGTGGAACTTGGCCCTTGTATATTTCCTTGTGCCGTTTGATGGGCGTAGTGTTGTTTGCTGGTCCATTGTCCGGTGTTTGGCTTTGGTCCTCCCTGCAGGGAGGACCAAAGTGGCGTGGATGAGATCGTTTGGCCCTGGGGTCGTAGCCCGTTGGGAGCTGGATCCGCCGCGCGTCAACTTATGGGGAGTCCGAACAGTCGCTGGGGCTAGTATACGCCCGGATTTGCAGGGGGAAGCGCATGAGTACGTACGTCAGTGTGGACATGTCGAAGGCGAGTTTTAGTGTATGTGAGGGCGAGGCGGGAAACTAGAGTAAATGCAAGCAAATCGTACACCCGCCATTGCGAGGAGAGAGTGCAACAAACGACGTGGCAATCTCGCGCGTGGAGTATGAATGACATCACTACAAGCGATCTCATAAACGCGCATTAGACCAAATCAGCGTTCATTGTAGTGCGGGCTTCCAGCCTGCACTACGATCATTGGGAATAAAGAATCCAAGCCGAACAGACTGCTGATCAGATCGCGTCTACAAGCTATCTCATAAATACGTTATAGCCGAAAGTTGCGTCTATTGTGGTGCAGGCATCTTGCCTGCAAAACTCAGAATGTTGCGCGTATGCAGGCTGGAAGCCTGCACTACAAATCTTGGCGAAAGTCACCAGCAAAGTCTCACAGGCTATTTATGAGATCCCGTCTAGTCTCCGGACAGTGACGGGGAAAAGCCGATTTCCAGATCGAACGCTAGAATTTGTTGGGCGTTGTAACGCTCCTCCGCCGGAAGGCCAAATCGCGCAGACCGATTCTCGTAAACCCGTACCTCGTATTGTGCGGAATCTTGGATCCGCCCGCGTGCGTAATCGTAGTAACACACTTCGCGAATTTGTTCGTATCCGGTTTTGCCAGGCCGGTTGTACGTGGCCGGATCGCTGGCGATCATGCGCCGCCGCCAACGCAAACTGTTGCCGAAGTAAAGTAGATCGCTTCGATGGTATACGAGCCGTTGACCATCCTCACCGTTTAGCGGGACCAATGTTCGATTTCCGTTCGCATCGATGCGGTGGATGACCGGCCATCGTCCGCCCATGCGCAGGTCGGCGTCATTGAAGACTTGGGGCGCGTCCAGGCCGACCCAGGCCAAGACGCGATGCGGCCGTTCCCACGCATTGCCGGACCATGCGCGTCCGCCGGGGGCGAACCACGTCGCGAGAAAAACGAAGAATGCGATCGCCATCGCGCCGGAGTAGGCGACTACGACCGTTCGGCGCTGCCCCTTTTCGTTTGTTGATTCCGGTTCCGTTGCGCCCATTCGCGCAAATATTAGCGCCCACAGCACCAATTCGAGGTACGGCAGGTACGAGAGTTGCAAGCAAACCGCTGAAATGAAGAAGAAGACCATGCCCCACGCGACTACGAATCGACGACCCCACAGGACGAAGATCAACGGGAGCATCGCGACCTGAAAAATAGTCTGCCCGGCGACACAAGCGATGGAAAATAGTCGGTAGAGGGTGGGCGTGGCGGTCTCCCACGCTCGAAAGACCTCGTAATATCTGGATAAGTAGGCGTCGGTGAGCATGACGCCCACGGTGCGGCCGTCCCGCCAAAAGGTGTCGTCGACGTGATAGGCGAGCGCACTGACGCTAATGACGGCGTATGCCGCGAAGAAGAGAAAATAGATGCGTGTTGCTTGGGTCGCATTTGGAAAACCGATCATGCTAAACATTCCGCACCAGACCGATCCGATACGGCCCTTGCTGCGGAGAAATACTCCGTCGACTGAGTATTGGCCACCGGCGTTGAGGAGGAGTAGCGCGATGAGGCATAGCGAAGCGACGTTGGTGCCGAGTGTTCCGGTGAGTAGCCTAGCGTCGAAGTAGGGATACGCAGCGATCAGGATCAGGCCGGCTAACGGCGTGCAAAAGCCGACCGTATACGACGCGAGCAACACGAGCATGCCGCAACCGATCAGAAACTTGGCGGTGATTTGCGCCTCAGTAACATCGGTGGGGTGGTAGTAATAAGTTGCGGCGACGATCAGCGCGGTTCGATAGAGCATGATGAGGCCAACGGCGATACGCGCCGCGTTGACCTTGGATTGTTCGCGGTCTGCATCGATGACGTACAGAAAGGCGGACCGCGCAATGAGCCGGTCGAGCGTTGACCCCGTTGGCGTTATACCCATTCGGCGAGCCCGATCCCGGTCTTGCCGTATCCGTTGCCGTTGTACAGCATCCAACGCGCACCGTCCGTATCGAAGACATAGGGATAGGCGGTCATCTCCGAGTCCCATCCGCTATCTGATTTTTCGATACCCGATTCGGAGTCTTTGCGAATCCAAGTCAGGCCGTCGGCAGACTCAGCGTATCCAATTTGATACGCCTCGCCACGAACGCAGTACCACATTCGGTAGCAATCAGAATCGTTTACGACGCAAGGACGACCGAAGGCATACTCGCTTTCATCTTCAAAATCGATGCAAGTGCGACCGTCGCGATCCCAATCGATTCCATTGTGCGATTCGGCATAACGAATGTTATAGAAGTGCTTCGGTTCGTTGGCACTCTGCTCCCAGCGTTGGCATGAGACATACCACATGCGCCATCTACCGTTGTCGCGTATCACGGATGGTGACGCCACCATGTAGGGATCGACGGCGCTTCGTCCAATGATGGATGCTTCCGAAACACGTTTGAAATGATCGCCATCGTCGCTCACGGCACAACCGATCGCGAGGTAGAACGGAACGGTTACCCCCAGCGACCAACCTGTATAAAAGAGAAACAACCGGTCGTCATGGCGAACGACGCACGATACGGTGACGCCGCTATCATCGAATGCACCGAGTGATCCAGGCGCGAGGACCGGGTTCGGATGTATCGTCAGGTGTTCCGGATTGTCCGGGTTAAATTCGAATCGGCCGACATGGGCGCGGTTTGCGTCATCGCGTCCGGAAAAGTAAACACGTTTACTTCCCGGCGCGGTGCATGGGAGTGCCGCGTGTGTACGCGACCAGTCCAGCGACCCTTCCGGCACGAAGATGCGGCCCCGTTTGGACCAGCGACCCCTACTTAAAACTTTTGAGCTGGTCACTTTGGATCGCGAGGGCCTGTGTGCCGTTTCCAGCATAGACTTCCCCCGGTTTCGTATCAGCGAGAATCAACGCGCCCGCGCCGATAACATTGTCGCGCGCCACGCGTACGCCGTCGCGAATGGTGGCGTTCACACCGATGAATGATCGCGCGCCGATGGTTACATTGCCCGAGATTACGGCGTGTGAAGCGACGAAACAGTGATCGCCGACGACCGCGTCGTGGCCGATGTGGTTTCCACTCCAAAGCACGACGTCATTTCCGAGATTCGCAAAAGGTTGAATGACGTTTTCCTCGAATACGAAGGTGTTGTCGCCGATTTCAATATGGCCCCACTGCGTCGCTTCCGAGCAGATATAGCTGATGAGTTCATAGCCCAACGACTTACAGGCCCCGTAGACCTCCGCGCGCGCCTTGTTCACGCGCTTGAACCCGACCGCGACAAACATGGCGTACTCTTCCGGCGGATGCGTCTGCGTCAGTTGTTCAAACGGAAACACGTCGAGGTCGTTGAGCTTCGGTTGGTCAATGTATTGCTCGTTTACAGTGAAACCGGCGATGTCGTACGGACTATCTTCCTGCAAATAGACCGCGGCTACACGGGCGAAATCGCCGATTCCGAAGATCACGACAGGTTTCATGAGTCGTCTCCCGGGTCCTTGCGCACTAAAACGGTGAACTCAAAGAGTCCGTTCCCGTGCGCGAGTGTTACCTGATTCGAAAAGTTGCGGACGCAGTAATCGAAAATCACGCCGGGATCCGCGTAATAGAGGTCGTTACGCATACGGTCTGGATCGGAATACGAGGTCAGCATATTGAATGCGAATCCGCGGACGGCGAGTCCATCGATGTGCTCCAACAGTTCGAGTGCGTAGGCGTGCCAGGCCGACGATGGCGTGTCTTGCTTTACGTTGAAGATGCCGCTCGCCACGACGTAATCGGCAGGGCACAAGGCGTCGTGATCGTTCGTCCAACACACGCGGGGATCATTGCCGTGCGCGGTGCGACCGTGTTCGAGCATCGCGGCTGACACGTCGAATCCGGTGTATGCACAATTGCACCCCTTTCCGTGGATGTGCTCAAGCAGCGCGCCGTAGCCGCAGCCATAATCTAACAGCGCGAACGATTTGGACTGATCGACCACCTGTAACAACTGGTCGAATCGCAATGCCTGCGATTCCTTCGAGTTCCAGTCCGCGCCTTGCGGCGTGGGGCCGAATTCGCGAACGCGTGCGGAGTAATACGCCGCCGCGTTCTGCGCAATCCCACTATGCGACAGGGCGCCCGTTATTATTTCGCTCATAAACTTGCCTCACGATGGTGTAGGGACGTTGTTTCGTTTCGGTGAATATTTTGGACAAATAGATGCCAATTACGCCCAAGGAGAAAATAGTTAACCCCCCTAAGAGCCAGATGCTAACCATCAACGATGGCCAGCCATCTTTTAGCGGGCCGATGAACAGCCGGTAGACAATGAGATACGTCGCCGCTGCTGCTGCACCCAGTGAAATCAGTGAGCCTAGGTAGAAAATGAATACAAGCGGCCGGTTGGAAAACGACGTAATTGCGTTTACGAGATTCGTAAATTTACGACTGAGATCGTACACGGATTGGCCTTTGTGGCCCTTGTCCACGATGACCGGTTCTTGCTGAAATCCGGTGGCGGCCCACAGCCCGGCAATGCAAATCTCACGTTCGCGGTGTTGGAGCAGCGCATCGACGTAAGGACGCGTCATGAGCCGTGCCGTGATCAGGTTGCGCGGGATCGGCTCTGGCGAAAGTAGATTGAACACGGCATAAAACAACGTGCCAGCCGCACGTTCAAACAGTTTGCCTTTTCGCGCGCGTTGTACGCCGTAGACCACGTCGCATTCCGTCGCGCGCATCTTGTCCCAAAACGTATCGAGCAACTCGGGCGGTTCTTCGAGATCGCTGTCGACCAGGAAGACCCGATCCCCGTGAGCATAATCGAGGCCGGTCATGATTGCTTTGTGATGGCCGAAATTCCGCGAAAAATCGACGACGCGTACGCGATCATCTTCGGCGTGGGTTTCGAGCGCGGCGGCTAGAGACTCATCCGGCGACCCGTCGTTTACGAACACAATTTCGAAGTCCTGCGTGATTGCTTCTGCGGCCGCTGTGGCACGCTCGTGAAAGTCCTTTACGTAGGGTGCGGACTGATAGAGCGTGGTCACGATACTGAGTTCCATCAGACCGCTGCCACACGTTGTGCCGGTTGCGTGGCGGTCGATTTCATATATTGCCGCGCGTCCGTGCCGGTGTTCAGGAGTAAATCCAACGTGCTGACCTCGTGAACGAAGGGGGCGACCAACTGCGGATATTCGGGGTAACCGCTGTAGTCCATCCAAACGACTTCGATTCCCGCGTCATTGAATCGGGATTCGTCGATGTACGTCTTCGCGCTGGGTCCGGATAGGTAACGGGTTGCATTCAATTGGCGGCACATCTCGATGAGCCGTTCCTGCCGGTCGTCGGGTAGAGCGAAAATGTGCGAATGAGCAATGGGCGTTGTAATGTCCAGCCATCCGCATATTGCACGAAGGAAGTGTTCATTGATCGCGGAGAGAGACGTATCGCCACAATCTCGATATAACGATTCGAGTTCCGCGGCGTATCGATTGAAAAACGGCGCACGTGCATATGCGTGTCGTATAGATTCCCAATGGTGCGCGGACCAATCCGCATCGCTAACCGTTACATCGCAGATACGCTGGTGATAACGGCCTTTGACGTTCACGGGAATCGTGAGCCAGCGTGGACCCGCAGCGGTCTTGATACGGTTGCGGTTGCGCCAGTCGCGCCGGGTGTATTGAACGTCGTCGTACAATACGAACGCGTCCGCAGATTGGATCAGGTCGAAATACCCTTTCCACGGTACGTAGCACGACTGAACAATTGCGACGGTTTTCCCCACGTAAACTGTACCGGCCCCCCGGCCGGTCCCCCATTTGGCTGACTTCCGAGCGCACTATACTACAACCCAATGCACGAACGCAGAAGCCATGCAGATAGCCCTGGGCGGGAACCCAACTTGCACGGAGGATAAAGAGATATGGTACGCGGATGACACGGATACAATAGATAAACGCCGATTCTGTCTACTGAATAGTTTTCCGATCCACGATTACCCGCTAAATCCGTGTCATCCGCGTACCCATGTGAGAAGCACCATCCTGGCAATCCTGTAATCCTGTCAGAATATTTTGTTGGCAGTTTCAATGCGATAGCCCTGTGTAGATAGCTTGCCCGGCTGGGCGTTTCAAGCTATCGTGGAGGCCTAAATCCGGGAGCCGCCGCCGCTGCGGGCGCGGTCCAACTGCTGAGGGAAAATCATGCGTCCCACAATGCACTATTCAGTCCTTTTTGCTGCGCTGTTAGTCATCGCGCCTGCGCTTGCAAATGATGATGCCGTCGACCTGAGCGGATACCTATCCTTGGGCGACGAGTACGACGTCAAGATACTTCGTGATACGTGGGGTGTGCCGCACATATTCGGCAAGACGGATGCCGACGCGTCGTTCGGCTTGGCCTACGCCCATGCCGAAGACGACATGGCGACAATCATCGAGGCATTGCTCCAGTCTCGTGGCCAGCTCGGTGCGGTGCAGGGAATGGACGGCGCGATTACGGATTACATCGTGCAGTTGTTCAAAGTATGGGAATACATAGACGAGAAATACGAAACCGATCTTAGCCCAGCGACGCGAAAAGTATGCGAAGCGTATGCAGCAGGATTGAATTTCTTCGCGGCAAAGAACCCAGATGAAGCGTATACAAAACTGATGCCGTTCACGGGTAAGGATGTTGTCGCGGGGTTCGTGTTCAAAGGACCGTTCTTCTATGGCCTCGACAGCTCGGTGCTCGAATTGAATGCCAACGAACGCAAGCGAGAAGTCTCCACCAAAACGGCCTCGCTCGAAAACCTGACATTTGCTTCCGCGCTCGAAGTTGCGGGCAACATGATTCGTCGCAATTCACCCATCGGTTCAAATACGTTCGCCGTTGCCCCAAGTCGGTCGGCGGATGGATGGACGCGGCTCAACATTAATTCGCATCAACCGTATACCGGCCCGGTGGCCTGGTACGAAGCGCACATGGTCAGCGAAGAGGGTATGGATATTGTCGGCGGCGCGTTTCCGGGCACGCCGGTTATTTTGCACGGTCACAACAGGCACCTAGGTTGGGCGCACACGGTCAACAGCCCGGATCTCGCTGACATATATGTCCTGGAAATGAACCCAGACAATCCGGACCAATACAAATTTGATGGGGAATGGCTGGACTTGGAAAAAGGCGAGGCGACGCTACAAGTCTTGATCAGCCCTCAGGCGAAACAGCCAATGCCAGTGAAGCGTGAACTGCTTTGGTCGGTACATGGCCCGGTGATGCGGACGCCGCACGGGGTCTATGCCATCCGTTATACGTTGATGGGCGACATTCGCGCCGTCGAACAATATTATCGTGAAGGCAAAGCGACTGACATGAACGAATGGATGGACGCGGTGAAGATGCGCGCAGTGCCTTCGCTCAATTTCGGGTATGCGGATAAGGACGGCAACATTGGCTACATCTATAATGCCATGATGCCGAAACGGGTCGAGGGCTACGACTGGGAACAGTATCTCCCCGGCGACATCTCCGAAACACTCTGGACGGATTATGAGCCGTTCGATGCGATTCCGAAAGTGTTCAATCCGAAATCGGGGTTCATTCAGAACTGCAACAACACACCTTTCGACACAACCATCGGTCCGGAAGATCCGGATGCAAAGGATTTCTCAGCCACGTTCGGAATTGAAACGCATATGACCAACCGCGCGCTGCGGGCCATGGAGCTATTGGGCGCTGATGAATCGATCACGCGTGATGAGTTCTTTGCCTATAAATTCGACATGCACTTTTCCAAGGACTCGATTGTCGGTCAGTCATTGAAAATGATCTTGGCCGAACCGAAATCGGATGATGCTGCGGTGCGTGAAGCCGTCGACCTATTACGTGACTGGGATTTGCAGTGCAACCCCGAGAGTACCGCTGCAGCGGTCGCGGTGTTGACGCTACAGCCTTTGTTTAGTGGGTTCGAGGGGCCTCCGCCACCCATCGACAAAGTGATGGAACGGCTCGCGATCGTTGCGAATAGACTGAAGACGGATCACGGTACGGTGGGTGTCGAGTGGTCGAAGATCAACAGAATCCGTCGTGGCGACGCCGACATCGGCATTGGCGGCGGGCCGGACATCCTCCACGCCGTCTATGGCAAGGAAGAAGAAGACATGACCTTGACTGCACGTGCAGGCGACACCTACATTCTGATCGCGGAATGGGATAAGGAAGGCAACGTCCATTCATCCAGCGTCCACCAGTTCGGTTCGGCGACCTTAGACGAGTCGTCGCCACATTACAACGATCAAGCACCGCTACTCGCCAAACGCGAAATGAAACCAGTCTGGATGGATGAAAAAGACATTCGCGCGAACCTGCTAGCGGAGTACAAACCGGGTGAGGATTGGAAGTAGCATGCGAGGTATCACAATGCTGAGAATCGTTCCTGCGATCGCGCTGATTTCAGTGTTGTCGATTCCCGCGTTCGCCGACGATGCGTCGCCACATGTGCGTTGGGAATCGGCGATTGCGGCGCTCGAAAAGAAAGACGCGGAATCGCCTCCGCCGAAACATGCCAATTTGTTTGTCGGCAGTTCGAGCATTGTGATGTGGAAATTGGAGGAATCGTTTCCGGATCATGACGTGATTAACCGGGGCTTTGGCGGGTCGCAGACCTCGGACTCGACCTATTTCGCTGATCGGATTGTTATTCCGCATGAGCCCGATGTTGTGTTTTTGTATGCAGGGGATAACGATATCGCGGCGGGTAAGAGTCCAGATCAGGTGTTTGACGATTACAAGGCGTTTGTCGCAAAAGTGCATACGGCGCTGCCTGAGACCAAGATTGTGTACATCGCTATCAAGCCGAGTATTGCTCGCTGGAAACTGGTCGATCAGATGCGGAGGGCGAATGCGTTAGTCCAGGAAGAAACGGAGTCGAATGAACTGCTCGCGTTTGTCGACATTGACCCGCTGATGCTAGGCGAGGACGGAAAGCCGCGCGAGGATTTCTTGTTGGGCGACGGGTTGCATATGACCAAAGCGGGTTACGCAGTTTGGGCGGAGGTTGTGAAGCCGTATTTGAAGCCTCGGGACTAGCATTCGCGAACGAAATATTAGCCACAGATGGACACGGATTAACACAGATAAAGTGATTCTTAGCGTTCGACTATTTGTGTCAATCTGAGGCTGTATTTGTTTTGAGTGTCTTTCGGATTTCGTCGAGGCATAGCGTCAGTTTGTCGGTGAGGATGTAATCGACGCCCGCTTCGATCAGAACCCGCATTAGCGCCGAGTCGTTTGCACCAAACCAATTGACGGTGACGTTGGCGGCATGCAATTGCTTAACTTCCTCCGCCAATGCCTCGTGACCATCGCGTTGATGAAGCTGGATGAATTCGCAGTTCAGTTCGATGGTCTTCGCGATGTATGCCGCGCGGTTGCCGGTTTGGCGGGTCATGTTGCAGGTCCGGATGCCAGGGACCACTGCGCGCGCGGCTTCAATCTGTTCGATCGTGCACGCGAGAAAGCACTGATCGAGCCGGCCGAGGCGATCGATTTCCCTGGCGGCGGCTTTCGCGAGTTCGGGTCCTCCTTTGAGGTGAACGTTGCATAGGATGGATTCGGGGATGACGGACAGCGCCTCTTCGAGCGTCGGCACTTGAGCGCCAGCGAATCGCGCGTCATACCAGCTTCCGGCGTCGAGCGCGCGAATTTCCGCGAACGTCAAATCGCCTGGCTTACCTGTACCATTTGTTGTGCGGTTGAGGGTGAGATCGTGCATGAGGATGAGGCGGCCGTCTGACGTGAGCGCGACATCAAATTCTATTTGGTGCGCGCCTTCCTCCACTGCGGCTACTAGCGCGGGAATTGTATTTTCAGGCGCGCTTTCTACGTCGCCGCGATGGGCGCATGCTTGCGTGGCGGTTGAGGTTCCGGTGTAGGCGAAGACTAAGATCGCTGCCGCGATGCCCTTCAGTGATCGTTGTCGATTTGTATTCAGTTTAGGTACCATCCGAGAACTAATCCAAGTCTTGGGGCGTACATCCCCCCGTCCCCCTTCAAAGGGGGAGCATTGTGAAAAGCAGCATGTTTCGAAACAAATGTTACGGCAGTTCGTAACACGCCGCTTCGGCAGCGTTACGGACGAACAGTTTGCCGTTTGCAATGACGGGATGATTCCACGTCTTGCCGTTGATGGCTTGGAACCGTGCAACGACATTCGCCTCATCCGGTGATGAGTCGATCAGGACGACTTCGCCTTTTTCACTCAGGACGAGCAGCATTTTCATATCGGGGAGAAACAGGACTTGCCCGCCGTACCGTTCGCCCTTCCAGCGGATATCGCCGGTCGCCGCGTCAATGCACATGAGTCGGTTGCCATCGAAACCGTAGCAGTTGCCATCGAAAAAGATGGAGTCGTTGAAGTACGGCTTGAACTTCTTGTTCGTCCACTGTTCCTCTACGGCCCACCCTTCGCCGGTTTTCGCGATGTTGACGCGGCGCGTGCCTTGGCCGCCCGCGGTGCCGATAAGCACGGCATCGCCATCCGGGATAATTGGCTGCACGCAGCGCGGGTTCATCCGGATCGGCCACTCGTGTTCCCACAATACTTCGCCATCGCCAGGCACGAGCGACTGCACGCCAATATCGCTGGTGACGATGACCTGTTCCGTGTCGGCGAAGTTTGCGAGGTGTATGGATGAGTAGCCGTGGGTTCCTTTACCGCCGCACCAAGCTAAATCGCCATCGGCAATATTATACGCGGCGACCCCTTTTTCGTTCGGTCCCGCGGCGAATACGATGAGCAGATCGTCCACAATGAGGGGAGAACTCGAAAAGCCCCACTCCGGTACATTCGCGCCGGTGTCTTCTTTCAAATCGGTTGACCAATGAACATCGCCCGTGGCTGCGTCGAAACATTGCAATTCGCCCAACGCGCCTTGCGCATACAGTTTCCCGTCCAGGAACGTCGGCGTCGCGCGCGGGCCGTCGCCAGTGCCATCGCTAAACCGTCCTTGAATCTCGTTGATCCAAATCTCTTCGCCGGTGCGCGCGTCATAGCAGACCACTAACTCGCTTTGATCGCGCTGTTCCTGAGTGAAGATGTAATCGCCCGCCACGGCAAACGAAGACCAACCAAGTCCGATGGGCTGCCGCCAAACTTCCGTCGGCGGGTTTGTGTCCCAGTCCGTTGCGAACGTTGCGCCTGGTGTATGGCTATCGCGGTTCGGACCACGGAAGGCCGGCCAGTCGCCTGGGCCTGCTTTCGCCGGCACGGCGGCTGTCTTTCCTGGGTTCACGATCGCGCCGTCCCAGATGGCTTCGGCGGGCGGGCTCCAACGCCAGGACATGTTTGGGGAAAGATCGCCCGCGACGCTATCCAGACGAATCGCGGCGAAAAGCGCGACACATCCGATAACGGATACAAGCGCGGCCATCCGGCGAGACGGCCATGGCATGCGCGAGGTGAAAAGTAATGCGGCGATGACGCTTGTCATCAAAATCGGTAATACACGGGAGCTCATGTACACGGCATTCGGGCCGTGGGTTGCGATGATGAATCCGAACGCTGCTAGAAAAACAACCAGGCCAATCATCCGGTCCCGCATGGGCACTCCCCTGGAAACTAACCACCAGATGATCAACAACAAGAGACCCGCGAGTGGAGCAAGAAAATACCCAGCAGCGTTTTCCAGCAATGACGACGCCTGCGCCGAATAGATGAATGCACCTAGCACGCCCGCAATCACGAGGACGGCAAACCACATGCGCGGCCCCGGCCATACGCGTGCGCTTGGATCAGTTGCCTCGGCGTCTCCGGGATTGTTTTCGGAATGGCCCGTTTCTTCAGTCATGATTTTCCTCTTATCCTATGTAGGATCGATTCGGTCGCCAAATTGCTGTGTTTATTGTATTCGTCAAGCGACTGTGATTTGTGTGGCTCGAATTTGTGGTGGACCCGAATTGTACCGAGTCACTACGGCCGGTGCGAACTCATGACCCGTTGGTGCCGCGAACGCTCTCAAGAGCACGTGCGAACTCGGCATATGTGGGCCTGTCGAACAATACGAAGCGCACCAGATCGATTCCACCGTGTTGTTCCAGTTCTTTGACGACGGTTCTCATGGCAATTCGTGCAGCATCCGGAATCGGATAGCCATATACACCGCAACTGATCGCAGGAAATGCGATTGTGCGTAGTTTGTATTCGCGCACGATCGCCAGGCTTCGCGTATGGCAGCTTGCCAAGAATTCGGATTCACCGCTTTTTCCATCCCGATACACCGGTCCGGCGGTATGTATGACATGGTTTGCTGGCAGGTTGCCGCCGGTGGTGATTTTCGCATCGCCGGTTTTGCACCCGCCGAGTGTTTTACATTCAGCCAGAATCGCCGGGCCGCCTGCGCGATGTATCGCGCCATCCACTCCGCCGCCGCCGAGTAACGTGGAGTTGGCGGCGTTTACGATTGCATCGACCTCTTGCTCAGTGATGTCGCCTTCGGTTACCTCGACCGCCGCTTCACCGAATGTCCGTTTCATGTTTCCGCGCGCAACGCTTCCCGTCGTAGACGCGCGCGATCGAATTCGTTTGACGTCAGAACGTCAAGCATCTTTTCCCAAGCGTCGCGGTCGATATCTCGAAATTCGAGTGCGGCGCCCTGCTCCCAGCCGCGCACAATCGCGCCGGACACCGCAAGCGTTTTCGCGGGGCCGTCGCCCGGCAAATCCAACTCGATGGCACAGCGCGCGCCATCCGGTGGAATGGCGTCGGATGCGACGCGTATACCACCCAGACTTAGGTCCGCGACGCGACCGCTAATGGTGGGTCCGTCGGGCACGTGAATGCGCGCGGCGACATCGACAGCGACGCGCGTGAATCGACGTCGTTCATCGGTTGCAGTCATGTGGCGCTGCGTTGCCGGGCCAAGAACGACTCGACAAAGTCCGTCGCCGGTGAATCGAGAATTTCCGACGGCGATCCAATTTGATGACACTTTCCGTCTTTGAGGACCGCTACACGATCCGCGAGTTCGATGGCCTCTTCTTGATCGTGTGTGACGTAGATCGCTGTAAAGCCGAGTCGGTCCTGCAATTCGGCGAGCTGCTTGCGCGTCGCATAGCGTAGTTCTGCGTCGAGATTACTCAACGGCTCGTCGAGCAGCACGATATTCGGCTGCACTGCCAGTGCACGCGCCAGCGCTACCCGTTGTTGTTGGCCCCCGCTTAATTCGGTGACCCGCCGTTTAGCTAGCGAGTCTAGTTGGACGAGTTCGAGTGCCTCGTGTACGCGAGGCCCGATGGTAGCCTTCGGTTCCTTCTGTGCGCGGAGACCGAACGCCACGTTTTCGAAAACGTTCATGTGTGGGAATAGCGCATAACTTTGAAAGACCATCGCGGCATTGCGGCGTTCGGGTGGCCAATCGGTGACGTCAGTGTCCTCGAAATAGAGTTTGCCGCTGTCCGGTCGTTCAAGGCCCGCGATAATGCGAAGTGTCGTCGTTTTACCACAGCCAGACGGACCAAGCAGCGCGAAAAATTCACCCTTGGCGATATCGCAGGTGAAATCGCGGACGCCGCCGCCTTCGGCATAGATCCGGGTGATCTTGTCGCAACGAACGGCACTCATTTTGCGTCGTATACCTCGTCGGCCCAACGATTGCACCACCGCTTCTCGTTCGCGGCGAATTCGTTCCAGTCGATAGGCAAGGCATCGATCTTCTGCGCGACCATCCATGCGGGAAGTGCTGCTGAATCCAGGTCGTCTCGCACGGGAACTTTCGAATAATCATGCGCCTGTTTGGCAAGCGCCTCAGGTGTCGTAACAAATTCGTAGAATTTCTTCGCCCAGTCCGGATGCGGCGCATTTGCTACGACTCCAATGCCTTCCGTAATCACCGGTGTCTCCGGCGGGACGATGCATTCCAGCGGCATGTCGTTTCGCTCACGCTGCAACGCGATATCGGGCAACAGCCATACGCTAATGATGTCTTTATTTTTCTTCATGTGATCGTACAAGAATTCGGGACTATTCAAATACGCGTGCGCCGATTCGTGAAATTTGCCCAGCCATGCAATGCCCGCATCTTCGTTCTCCGCACGCAGAATCATCGCGCCGATAAACGTGCGCATCGTGCCCGATTCCAGCGGTTTGCGAATACTGATGAGGTCTTTCCATTCGGGCTTGAGCAGATCGTCCCACGTTTGCGGGACTTCATCAGCCTTTCGGCCGCGCGAGTTGTAGACAATTGCGATGGGCGATTGATAGGTTCCGTACCAACGGTCTTCTGAATCCTTGTATTGCGGTTCGACTAAATCGGCCCACGTGGGGGCATAGGGTTCCAATAGATCCTCATCGGCCGCCTGCATGAACAAGGTCTGCGTGCCGCCCCACCACACGTCGGCTTGCGGGCGCTTCGATTCACTGCGCACGCGTTTGTATACGTCTTGCGTTCCTAGGTACATCCATTGCACGTCGACTTCGGGATACGCCGCTTCAAATGCGTTCTCGGCGTCCTTGAGCATTTCCGGGCCGTGCGGACTGTATACGACCACCACTTCCCTCGACGATGAACACGCCCCGGCGAATAGCGCGGCAACGATGATAAATCCATTAGTCCGTTTCACGAAAGGTTACTTCCTTTAGTTGGTCCAACGATGGTGCAATTCGGTGCGCAGACGCGACATGCCCATCCAGGACGGGCAAGTCTTTGATGCCCGTGCCAGAAATGATGGCCGTTACGCTCTGGCCCCGCGCTTCTTCCGGCAAATGGCGAAGTGCTGCGATCACCACCGCGCAAGACGGTTCCGGCAGAATACCGTCCGACTGCGCTAACTCCAACTCGCCCGCAATTATTTCGTCATCCGATACCGATATAGCGAGTCCATTTGTCTCGCGAATAGCGGGTATGGCCGTGTGTCCGTCGAAGAGAATGTCGTCGGCAATACCGCCGGCGATGGTATCCGGATTGGCCCACGGTTCGGCGATGCTCTCGGCGAATGGGAGACTATTGTCGATGGCTTCTTGCAGTGGGGCGCAACCGCTCGCTTGCACGCCGACGAGGCGCGGAAGTCGATCGATCAATCTGAATCGTTGCAGGTCGAGTAAACCGCGCCAAACGCCGCCCAACAATCCGCCACCGCCTACGGGGATGACGATCCAATCCGGCAAACGTCCCCCAGTTTGTTGATAGAGTTCATACGCGATCGTTTTAGCGCCTTCGACGTTGTACGGTTCGTGCATGCCCGACGTCGATAGATGGTACCATCCGAACTGTTCGCACGCTTCAATGCAGAGGTCGAACACGGCGAGCGCGGAGGGAGTCTCCACGGAAACCGCGGTGCCGCCATAGGCCGCAGCTTGCGCGATCTTATTCGGCGCGGCGAAACCGTGTGTTAACAAAATCGATCGCATACCGGCACGGGCTGCATAGGCCGACGCGGCGCAGGCGACATTGCCGGACGACACGACCGCTACAGTTTCTTTGCCCAACTCTCTCGCGCGCGATATACCCACTGAGACTTGTCGGTCTTTGAACGACCCCGTAGGATTTGCCGCTTCGAGCTTTAGCGAAACGGTGTCAAAGCCGTAACGTTCAGCGAGGCGCGTTGACTCGATATGGGGCGTCGCCCCTTCGTCTAGACTGACGACCGCGTTGGGATCGGTGATTGGCAACAGATCGGCGTAGCTCCATTGTGATCGCGGTGGGTGTGAGAACAGCGCCGAATCCGGTACGGCGCGCGAACGAAGACTAAGCGGCGCGCCGCATCCTGAACATGTGAACGTGGGGCTGGACACGGGGACGCTCTCGCCACATCCGTAGCAATGGAGATCGAACGTCTGTGATTTGTCGTCGTGCATGGAATCGTGCCGGTTTAGGGAATAAACTGGAACATGCATTCTGGCATAACATGGGTATTGGCTCAATTCGTCGTACGGCGTAGCGGAGATTGGCACGATGCAAGAAGAGGCGGACTACACTTGCCCCCATTGTTGGCAGACTAGCTCGATGTTGGTCGATATCACTGGGGGATCGCAATCCTTTATCCAGGATTGCGAGGTGTGTTGTAATCCCATCGAGTTTCGGTGCGAAATCGACAATGGCACACTGGTTGCCCTCGTGATCGAAAGTATTGAGCAATGATTTGTATTTGGGCGGGACACGCTTCCCGTTGACGGTAAGAAGGAGTTCGGTTGATGCCGAGTAAGATGGATTTCACGCGACGGACATTTATGGCGGGCACGGCGGCGACGGCGCTGACAGCAAAGAGCTACGCACAGGCCTCGGGCGCGAACGATCGGTTGAACATGGCGTTCATCGGTTGCGGCGGCATGGCGGGCGCTCATATTAAGTCGTTGCTGCATATGCGGAAGGGTGAAAACCTGCGCATCGCGGCCGTGTGTGACGTGTACAAACAACGGGCAAATGGCTTTCGCGATCAGACCACGGCGGACGGCGCGGACGCGCCCATCGTCACGCAGGACTATCAGGAAGTGCTGGCGATGGAGGATATTGACTACGTCGTCATCGCGACGCCGGAACATTCGCACGCGTATCTCACACTCGCCGCTCTCGATGCGGGAAAGCACGTCTACGTCGAAAAACCGATGACGCACGATATCGACGAAGCGAAAGAAGTCGTAGCCAAGGCGAAAGAGACGGGTCTAAAGTTGCAGGTCGGTGTGCAGGGTATGGCCGACGACAGTTATGAAAGCGCGAACCGCGCGATCCGTGCGGGCAAGTTGGGGCCGGTCGTGCAGGCGCAGATCGATTATGTGCGCAACCATTCGCTCTCGAAAGGGCCGTGGCGTCGGGGCGATCTATCCCGCTATCAAACCAAGCCGGCCGACCTGGATTGGGCGACATGGGTGGAACCGCGCAAACCGCGCGATTGGAATCCGCACCACTATTTCGAATGGCGCAATTACGCCGACTACTCGGGCGGAGTCGCGACCGATTTGTTTGTGCATCGCATCACGCGACTGCTTAAAGCATGTGGCCTGGAATACCCAACGCGGGTTGTGGGTATGGGCGATATCACGATGTGGCCTGATGGCCGTGATGTACCGGATAATTTTGAGATGATGGCGGAGTATCCGGCTAAAGATGGCGTCACGCCGGGCATGACCATGCATCTCTTAGGGACGATGGCGAATAAATACGGGAACAAACACTGCATTCGAGGGCATGAAGCGACGCTGGTGTTCAATAGCAACGGTTGGGAGATTATCTCGCAGGATTCGGGCAAGACGATCGAAACCCATAAGAAAACCGGGGGTGAAGATGTAACGCCGCATCACAAAAATCATCATGCCGCGATTCGTAATGGTGCTGAACTGAACTGCCCGCCGGAGTTAGGCCTCTACGCGGTCGTTGCCGTGCGCATGGCAAATCTGTCCTGGTTCAAACGCAAGATGCTCGCGTGGGATCCAGTCGATCAGCGTCCGATTCTAACCTAATCTCCAACCGCGTTTTCATGTACGATATGGGTGGAGAATTTAGGGTTTATGCCTGATCTAGTTTTAGAGTGCGATTCGTGCGGCCATACGATGCGGGTCAACGAGTTCGCGATAGGTGCGAAGGGTTCGTGCACTAACTGCGGGGCTGAACTGCGCGTTGCCCTCGCCAATACACGTCCTAATGACGATGAGCGGTTGGAGCCAATGGGGCCACCCGTTACGTCTGCCGAAGCAGCCACCGAGGTTCTGAGCCAAGTCGATGGCGATCATTGTGCGCGTTGTGGCCGGGAATTCCGCGGCGAATGGGACCAATACGAATCGGCGAACGGCATGGTGTGCCATATCTGCGCCAACCGGGCAGAAGGGCCGGGCGCGGTGCAAGATGAAGTCGGCGAAGTGAAGCCGGTCATGGCGGCCTACAGTCGAGAAGGCTTGGATATGCCCGAGCCAAAGCTACCGCCGAACCCCGAATTCATTGCCGCCAGACGGCGCGAAGAACTCTTCAAACGCGCGGTGCTCTTCGCCGCGTTGGCGATGATCGTGCTCGCAATATTCGCGACCATTTTCGCCGACCTCGATAGTCAACCAATTCCGGAACCTGAGGCAACTGCCGAAGTTACGGGCGAAGCGGGGGAGGAGGCGCCAGCGAAACTTCCGGCTTGGGTACCGTGGGTCGTCTATTCAATTCAGTTTGTAGTTAGTTTTGCCGGTAAGGTCTTGATCTTGTTCCTGATGTTGTCGTGGGCGAACAAATTGCCAAACGACACATTTGCCGCAAACTTCATCGCAATCGGTGTGGTCGGGTTTGGGCTTGCCCTGCTGGACGTCGCAATCATGCTGCTCGCATCCATACCGCTTATCGGGATGGTGTGGGCACTGCTCGGACCTCTCTTAATGCTCTACATCATCTATAGCCTCTACAACCTCACGTTCGCGGAGTTGCTGTTGTTCTTCGTCGCGTCGATTGTGGTCTGGGGGCTAATGACGATGTCACGCATTCTGTTGCTCGCGCTGCTCGCGTCTGTGGTGCTTTAGGCGATGACTTTCTTGGAGTGCGCAGGCTTGCCTGCGCTTTTTCTGAGCGAGCTTGCTCGCGTTTCGTTCCCGAGCGAAGCTCGTTTCGCCGCGCGCAGTCGTAGCCAGGCGTATGCATTCCCGTCGGAGCGAGATTTTTTGGCGATTCCACGAGGCGAGCCTCGCGGGCGAAAGCGGTAGCAAGCCACCGCACTCGAAAAAGATCAAATCCCCGTGATAAACGACCAAACGTTGTCCGCGCCCGCTTCGGCGATTTCGTGGCCGATGACGGTTTGCCAGTGCGGTTCTCCGCCGTATTCGTCTCGCCAGGACCAGAGGCGGCGCGTGTATTGGTGCAAGGCGTGTTCGTGCGTGATGCCGATTGCGCCGTGAACTTGGTGCGCAGTTTCCGCGACGATGCCTGCCGCTTCGCCGACGCGTGCTTTGGCCGTGGCGATTGCGATCGTGGCATCGGATTCATCGAACCGGTCGGCTGCGTATTCAGCGGCTTTGCATGCTGCTGCAGCGTGTCCTGCCATGACAGCGATTTGTTGGCGCACGGCTTGGAATGACGCAATAGGGCGGCCGAATTGTTCACGGACGTTGGCGTGTTCGATCGTTTGAGCGAGGATCGTCTCAAGTGCGCCGGCCATTTGAACGGACCGGCACAATGCCCCCAACTCCCACGCGCGTAAGACATCGAAGTCTTGCGGCAATTCAATTGCATCCCGAAATTCGTTGGAGACGTGAACCGTTTCGCGCGGTTCGCCCGCGAGGTTGGTTCCAGGTTTGATGGTGCAGTCGTCCGGCCCGAGGCGTTGGAGTATCGCGCGCCCTTCGCTTCGTACGAGGTGCACAATTCGTACGGCGTTGGATGCCCATGCGACGCGCGACCCAATGGATTCACCTTCCGCAGAAAAGGCTACCGTCAGCGGTCCGTCCGGCACCTCGCATTGCGCTTGCTCTAGCAGCCATCCCGCAATGACCGTCTCGGCGAGCGGCAACGGCGCGGCATACCGGCCCGCTTGCCGCAGTACCGCCATAGCATCGCCAAGCGAACCGCCGCTTCCGCCGAGGGCTTCCGGGACTGCGGCGCGGGTAAGACCTGCTTCTTCGAGTGCGTTCCACAGCTCAGTCGGCCATACGCCTTTTTCAGCGGCGTCTACGAGTTCTTTGTTGCACAGGTCGCGGAAAATTTTCTCCGTTGTTTCATCGATCATCACGCGTAAGTCATTCATCGGAGACCGAGCCCCCGTGCGATCACAACGCGCAAGATTTCTCGCGTGCCGCCTTGAATCGTTAGTTGGGGGACTAACACCATCGCGTCGCCAAGTGCGCGTGCATAGGCGTCCACTTCGGCATCGCGAGACGGCTCTGTCGGCATTAAGAGCCGCACGAGTTCCGGCATTTCCCGTTCAAACGCCGTGCCCCGATCCTTCACGACCGCCGCTTCGACATTAGGCGCGCGGCCCTCCTGCAACATTCCGGCAACGGAGATCGACATGCGCCGCAAGGTCATCATGTGCACGGCCATTCGCCCGATTGCCGCCGCTTCTGTTGGTGTGGGCGCGGGACCAATGACGCGCACCAGTTCGCGGAACAGCGCAAATGTGCTCAGAAACCGTTCCGGGCCGCTGCGTTCATAGCCCAACTCACTCGTCACCTGACTCCAACCCTGGCCTTCTCCACCCACCATCATCGAGTCCGGCACGAAACAATCCGTCAACATTATTTCATTGAAGTCATGCTGGCCGCGCAAGTTGATGATGGGCCGAACTTCCACGCCCGGCGATTTCATATCAACAACGAACTGGCTGAGGCCGTTGTGCCGGTCTTTGTCCAGGGGCGAAGTGCGCACCAGCGTGATCATGTAATCCGCGCGATGCGCCCAACTCGTCCAAAGTTTGGTGCCGTTGATAATCCATCCGCCATCGGTTTTCCGCGCGGAGGTTTGCACCGACGCCAAATCCGATCCGGAATGGGGTTCGCTCATTCCGATACAAAACGTTAGCTCACCCCGCGCGATGGCCGGCACGATTTCCTGTTTGTGCTGATCCGTGCCGAATCGCAACAGCAATGGCCCGCTCTGTCGGTCCGCAACGAAGTGGGCGGATGTGGGCGCGCCGGAAACGAGGAGTTCTTCATTAACGACATATCGGTCGAACGCGGTTCGTTCCTGTCCGCCGTATGCTTTCGGCCACATCATGCCGAGCCAGCCACGTGCGCCAAGTTTGCGACTGAATTCCGGGCAATAGCCGTCATCATCGGAATTGCGCTGCGACAATGTGCCGGACGTCTGCTCTTCAGCGATGAAGGCCCGAACTTCCTTCCGCAACGTTTCGGTCTCGGGCGGCAATGAAATTGGATCGAATTGTAATCCCGCAATCACGATGCTATTCCTGCTCCTGGGACGAGGAC
>JAJDAB010000204.1 GCA_029262095.1 Candidatus Hydrogenedentota bacterium | reverse complement strand
GTAACGCGTGATGGCCCTGCGTTTTGTCGAAAGTGGATTCCGCGTCCGTAGGTTTCGTCATGAAACAGTGGCACTTCGTTGTAATCCTTCGATGACAGGCGTGCGATCGTCGCGTCGCTCACGGGTTCTTCTCCACGCGCTTTCGCGATCGCGTTGAACGCGTCGATTGAATGATGAATCGGGACGGAGCCGGTATGACCGTCGTGGATTCCGGTCGCGATATCGACTGGCAGGTCTTTCGCCTTGGACAAGTGATGTACGGGCGAACGGAGATGTAACTCCGTGTCCACGGTTTCTGATTCGCCGGGCAGGCCGCCGACCACGGCTTCGATGTCGCGATAGTATTTCTGGTCCGCGGCTTTGGTTTCCGTGTGCCATTTTGCGAGGTCGCTGATGCTTGCCCATGCGGACACCGCGGTCCAACGATCCGGCGCGTGCGCGGCCATGACGAGCGCCATGTGGCCGCCTCCGGAAACACCTGCGAGATAGCTGCGCGTTGTATCGACGGAGTAGTTTTCGCTGACATAATCGACCGCGTCGAGAATATCCTGCCGGGCCATCAAGGACCCGCACGCTTCCGGACGATTGTTGGCGCCGCGAAAGTCGGGAAACACTAGGTGCCAATCCACACGTTTGGCAGCTTCCTCCCACTCCGAACCATCGAACCGATCCAGGTTAACACTCCAATTGTGGAGCATCACGAGTAAAGGACGTGGGGTTTCGGATTGCGATGGGAAAATATCGACGGATTGCAGGGACTTGTCCGCAGAACTTTCAATTTCGACTCGAATCGGATCTGCATCCGCACTTAGCGCGAAGACTGTATAGAGCAAACAGATGCGACCAAGTGTATGTACGCAAGTATGGCGCATTATTCCGAACTCCCTTACGGTATCGGTCTGCCTTGCGCACTTTCCCAGAGCGAATACCAATCGGCGCGGGAAAGTTGGATGGATTCGCTCGCCGCAGCCGATTTGATGCGGTCGGGCTGATTGGTGCCGATGATGACTTGGGGTTGCGATGGCAGTGCGGCCACCCATGCAAGCGCGATTTGGTCGGGCGTTTGGCCGTATGCCTTGGCCATTTTTTTCAGCGCATTCACCGCGCGATCCGAGTCGGAATCGCCGCCAGACACGAGGCGTCCTCCGGCCAATGGCGACCAGGCCATCGGGTGTGCACCCTCACGCTGGCATTGGTCCAGCGTGCCGTCATGAATCGCGTCCATGTGCAACAGACTGATTTCGACTTGATTGGTCGCGAGCGGGTTTTCGAGGTAAAGCGATAGCAAATCGAACTGTACCACCGAATAATTGGAGACGCCCACAGAGCGCACTTTCCCTGCGTCGATAACCGTTTGCAGACCTGCCGCTGTATCCTCGGCGCTGGTCAACCAATCGGGACGATGAATCAACAAGACATCGATGTAATCCGTTCGCAACTCGGTCAACGAACGGTTTACACACGCCTCAATCGACTCTCGTGTCGCGTCATAGTGTTTCACTTTTACGTCCGGCAAACCGTCACACGGATAGCGAATCCCGCACTTCGTGACGATTTCCATCTTGTCGCGCAACTCTGGCGCTTCAGCCAAGGCCGCGCCGAAGAGACCTTCGCAGGTATACATCCCGTAGATGTCGGCGTGATCGAATGTGGTGATGCCCGCTTCCAAACAAGCGTCGATCTTTTCGCGAACTCGACATGTCGATGCACCGGCGGGGTCGTCGGCTAATCGCCAGACCCCATATGCGATGGCTGAAACTTCGGGTGCGTTATCGGACAATTTGAATCGGCGCATTCGAGTCTAAATCCTCGGCATAGTGGTGAGTGGCGTTACAGGTTCCGGGGCATTCCGCCCCTGTTTCTCATTCAATTTACACATTTCGAGCCTGGGCAATACATACCGCCCGAAGAGATCGCACTCGTCGTGATGCGGATAGCCGGAGAAAATGAATGCGCGTATGCCCATCGAAATGTACCGTTGAATCTTTGCGTACACCTGGTCCGGGTCGCCAACGATTGCAGAGCCGCAGCCGCTTCGCGCACGACCAATCCCACTCCATACGAATTCCTCGATATAGTCATCATCGGATTGTTCACGAAGCGCATCTTGTCGCAAGACACCGGCGCTTTGATTGTCCTGGGCGCGCGCTTTGATCTCTTCGCCCTTCGTCGCGTCGAGCCGGGACATCAAACGACGCGCAGCATCGCGTGCTTCCGATTCGGTTTCGCGAACGACCACATGAATTCGGAGGCCGTAGTCGATTGTGCGCCTGGATTCGGAGGCGAGTGTCGCGACATTGTGCATTGATTCAGATAAGCGATCTTCGGTCTCAGGCCACATGAGAAATACATCGCAGTGGTCCGCACACAATTGCACCGCGTCCGGCGAAATTCCGCCGAAGTAGAGGAGCGGCCCGCCGTTTTGTTGATAGGGTTTCGCGGGGTCCGTGGTTTCCAAATCGACGGTGTAAAACTCGCCGTCGTAGTGGACTTCGGGTTGAGTCCAGCATTGCTTCAATATTTCAAGTGCTTCACGCGATCGATTGTATCGGTGCGCCGATTCCATGCGCATGCCCGGTAAATCAGACGAAATGATATTGACCGTCAATCGCCCTTTCAATATGTGATCGAGTGTGCTGATGTGCCGGGCCAGCATAGGCGGATGGATTTCGCCCATCCGAACGGCCACTAGCTGATTAATCTGTTTCGTGACTTGGCCAGCGGCTGCGGCGAAGGGCAGCGGTTCCTGGCCGACTTGCCATGAGGAGGGTAATAGAATGTTTTGATATCCGAGCGCATCGGCGCGCTGAACAAGACTCGAACAATGGGCAAAACTGCTGCGGAGATCTCCATCCGGAACGCCGAGGAATTCATAGTCGTCGCTGCAGAGCGCTGAGAACCACGCGACTTCGACCGATGACTCATTCGTGCGAATAGTGGGCGCTGAAGGAATAGCGTCAGACATATTTTAAGTATACCGAACGCTATCGCGCGGGCGAATGGGATTATTCATTATCTTCTTCGATCAGTCGCAAAGCATCACGAATCTTGATTAGCCATTCATCGCCGTATTGAGCTTCATACCAATCGTAGACAGGTAGCGCGGACTGACGAAACTTTTCTTTTTCGTCATCGGTAGGCCAATACACCGCACCACCGGCTGATTCAAATTCTGTAATGGCTTCGGCGCGCCGCTGTTTCGGAAGGTGCATGGTCGCGTCTCGCAGTGCATCAAATCCTTCATCGACTATGGTCCGAAGATCGGGCGGGAGCGCTTCGTAATACGAATTATTCATCAACCATAACGCGCTCATGTATGCGTGGCCATCCATCGTAATGTATTTGATGTGTTCATGAAATCCCATGCCGACAATATCTGTAAGGCCATTCTTCGATCCATCGACCGTTCCGGTTGCGAGCGCGATATAGAGTTCGGGCCACGGTACGGGAGTGGGAGCCGCGCCCAAGGCCTGAGTCAGGATGAGTTGTATCGGCGAATTGATCGTGCGAAGTTTTAGTCCAACCAAATCCGCGGGCGTACGAACTTCGCGCTTCGTATTCGCGATGTTTCGCCAGCCGCCGGTGTTTCCGACCGTCATGAGGCGCAGTCCAGTGCGCTTAAGGATCGCCTCACGGATTTCATCGACAAATGGGCCAGCGAACAATCGTTCGGCCGTTTCATCGTCGTTAAGCAAATAGGGTAAATCGAGCACCTGTATCTCGGGGAATTGGTTCGCGAGTCCGCCGAGTGTACTCATGAAGACTTCCATCACCCCACCATCGAGCGCGAGGAGGCACTCTATCGGACTGCCGCATAGTTGGCCACCGGTGAAAATGACGACTTCGATTTCACCCTCAGACCGTTCTTCTACCAGCTCTTTGAACGCCAGTGCCCCGGCGTAGTCTTCGTCATTGGTGTTTGCGAGGCTGACGATTTTGATGGTGTAGTCCGCGCCGAGGACGGGCGCACACAAGAGGATCGTCATGGCAAGCAGGCCGACATTTATGCGATGAAGCGGCATGGCGCTACATAAACCCCAACGCGTTGGGCAGTGCTAACGAAACGGCGGGTACAAAGGTGACAAGGAAGATAATCGCGATTTCAACGGCTAGGAACGGCAACATTTCCCATGCGATTCGTTCGACCTTCTCGTTCGTCAGCCCAGCCGCAACAAATAACACCAAGCCCATTGGCGGTGTTGCGAGACCAACCGTGACATTGACGCACATAATGATCGCGAAATGTAGCGGATGCACATCAAGGCCAATGAATACAGGTCCTAGGATTGGTCCGAGGATGAGTATGGCCGGTCCGGCATCGAGAAACATCCCCACGACTAGAAGGAAAATATTGATGATGAACAGGAGGACAAGCGGGTTGTCGCTGATACCTAGGAGCGCGTTCGCGATTTGTTGCGGGGCACCGGATAGCGCTACCACAGATGCAAACGAAACCGCACCGCCCACCAACAATAGAATCACACCAGAGGCGATCGCGGCACGCGAGACGATCTCCTGTAACTGCCGAATGGAAATCGTTCGCATCACAAAGACCGCGAGGATAAGGCCGTACGCGGCGGCGATGGCGGCAGCCTCAGTCGGCGTAAAGATGCCGAGCAGAATACCGCCCAACATAATGACAGGGGTCAACAACGGCAGGAATCCCGCACGAACCGCCGCACCGCGCTCGCCCCATGTTGCCCGTTCACGTGCCACGGGATAGTCTCGCACCCGCGCGAGGACAGCGGTCAAAATCATGAGTGATACGCCCAGCAGAATTCCGGGCACTACTCCTGCTGCGAACAAGCCTGCGACGGAAACGTTCATCATGAACGCGTACATAATCATAATGCCGCTCGGCGGGATAATGGGGCCGATGACAGATGAAGCCGCTGTAACTGCTGCCGCGAAACGTTTGGAGTATCCGTTCTCCTCCATGGCGGGAATGAGGATGGAACCGATCGCCGACGTGTCGGCTACGGCAGATCCTGACAATCCGGCGAATAGCATGCTCGTCGCGATGTTTACATGCGCAAGGCCGCCACGCAGATGTCCGATAAACGCTTGGGACAGATCGACTAGCCGTAACGTGATGCCGCCGCGATTCATGAGTTCGCCCGCGAGTATGAAAAATGGCAGTGCCATGAGCGGGAAGCTGTCGATGCCGTAGTACAGGCGCAGCGCGATTTGGGTTAAGACACCCGGCTCGTTGCGGACAACGGCCTCGGCAGCGGGTGCGGTGATGAGTGCAAATGCGACGGGCATACCTAGCGCGAGTAGGACGATGAAAACGAAAAAGAATAAGACTGTCATGATGTTTCGCCTGCGTCGGCGGCCTGTTCGCGCGAATCGCCGGGCGTTGAGAACGCTGACCGAATCAATTCGCAACCAACACTGAGCAAAAGAATGAATGAGACCGGCATGATGGCGAATACGACGCTCATCGGGATGTTGAGCGCGCTCGAATGGATACGACTCCCCCGCTCCACAATCCAAAGTGACTCACGAAGAAGGATCATGAGCGTAATCGCGATGAGGAAATGGGTGCCGATCTCGATGCCTCGCTGAATGGGTGCTGCCAAACGTCTGGTCAGCGTCTCCAAGCGTATGAGCAAGCCTTCGCGATAAGCAAACGGTGCGACGAGAAACGTCATCCACACCATTAGATAGCGGGCCGCTTCCTCGGGCCAAGAGAGCGGCGCATTTAAGACGTAGCGGCAGAACACCTGAAGCAGCACGATCAACGTCATGACCGCCAAACAAATCCCTGCGGCGGCACAAAACGCTCGTGTCGTCATTTCGTTGAAGCGGTTTAACATTCGAAACGGTACACCAATATTCAAGAACATCGCGGCTGTCCGGTATACTGCCGCGCCGCGAAGGGTCTGCGTTCGCGTATCGCGGGCTACCATATCATCTGCAAATTTACGACGCACTCGTAGCGAAGGAAGATCATGAACAACGCAATGGTGAAGTTTGGGCTGTTGGGGTTTGGCGCGTTCGGCAAGTTTCATGCGGAAGCAATCAGCCGAGTTGAAGGTGCTGAATTGGTCGCGATAGCCGAAGCGTCGGACGACGGCGCTGCGCAGGCAACCAAGGAATATCCGAACGCGACGGTCTACCGCGATTATTCGGAGCTATTGGCGAACGAGACGCTGGACGTGGTTGATATCGTCCTTCCGAACCACCTGCATAAGGATGCGGCCACAAAAGCGTTGGAGCGCGGGAATCATCTACTACTCGAAAAGCCGATGACGCTGAATGTCGCCGACTGCCGGTCTCTCATCAACCTCGCGGCGGATCGCAAACGAACGATCGCCGTTGGGCACGAGTTTCGGATGTCTTCACTCTGGGGCCGGGTGAAGGAACTGATTGACGAAGGGCTCGTTGGCTCGCCCAATTATGTACTGGTCGAATTATCGCGGCATCCATATTTGTTGGGGTCGGATGGTTGGCGATATGACATCAATCGCGTGGGCGATTGGATTCTTGAGGAACCGATTCACTTTTTCGATTTGGCGCGATGGTATTTGAGCGATGTGGGCGAACCGCAATCGCTGAACGCATTGGCGAGTTCGCGCCAGGTTGACCATCCGGAATTACAGGATAACTTGAGCGCGCTCATTCATCACACGAATGGCGCCTACGCGGTGGTCACGCAAACGCTGAGCGCGTTCGAGCATCATCAAACCGTGAAAGTGACAGGCACCGAAGGCGCGATATGGGCGAGTTGGGGCGGTACGATGGGCCGAAGCTTGGACCCTGAATTCATGTTGAAGACTTACGACGGCGAAACGATCCGCGAGGAAACCATTACCAAAATTCCGGGCGAGTTGTACGAATTGCGAACGCAGATCGAAGAGATGATCGCCGCCGTTCGGACCGGCTCATGTCGATTGCCGGACGGGAACGATGGATTATGGGCGGTGGCGTTGTGCGAGGCCGCCGGCATTTCCACTCGGGAACGGCGCGAAGTCGACTTGACGGCGTTGGTATCGTAGGGGTTGGCGATTAGGCATACGGCGGCAGAATGCAATCAAGCGCGCCCAAGATTACAGATAAGAACTGAGTGAATCCGGCAGCGTCAGCTCGACTTAATGGTTCGTCGGCTTGTGCGGCGGCTCGCTCGCCAACGCTATTAGGACTTCCTTCACACGCTCGATCTGTTTGTCATCCACGGTCAAATACAGGTGATGGCCCGAAGAACTGGGCGTCCAGTTCGTGTATCCCTCGTCGTCGTAGGACACAAGTCCGTTCTCGGAGAGCCCGAAGTAGCCGCGCGTAGAACGGACGGCCCACAAGATGCTGGTCAAGTCCCACGACGGCTGATCGCGATAGTCAGCGTTGTAAAGCCGATAGGCTGCACTCATGGGATGGTTGGGATCATATCGGAAGTCGTCCCTGATCCCCTCTTTCGGAAGCCGGGTCTTGATCCCAACTTCAAACCCGCTGTAGATGATTGCAGTCGGCCAGTCTTTCGCTAACCGCTGGGCTGCGGGGATGTCCATTACAACGTTGTACTCCCGGTGGGGTTTTTCCTGGAACGGCTCAAACGCTCCGGCCATTACGGAAAGGTATTTAACCTTCTGCTTGACGAGGTCGTGACCGTTTAGCGGCGAGTGTTCGTCGGACTCGGTGTCGAGCAACCTGGCCAGATTGGTCGAGAACCCCACCTGGGCGATGGCGACCGAATTGTCATCCTGGCCCGCCAAGGTTTGCCGCAAGAGCGCAGTCGCTTCGGGCGCATCCTCGCCTGACACCAAATCATGCGGATAGCGGTATACACCATCGATCTTATCGTCCGCCAGGCCGAGGAATTTGCCTTTCTCGGGCGTGACGCCATCGCGCACAACTCCAACTGGGATGTCACCGCGGCCGTAGTACGTGTTCAACAAATCTACAAAGGGGGCCGCAAGCTCGTGATCCTTCGACACCGTCACAGCGAGCAACTCGCATTCGCCTCGGCTTTGCAAGGCATGTATCACGCCGAGAGCGAATCCATCGTCAACGTCATTGCCCATGTCCGTGTCGTAGATGAGCGGAATTGGAGACTCAAACTCAGGCTTTTCTTCGATAGGCCCTAAGGTAAAGCAGGTGCATATGGCGAGTGAAAGAATCATGGCGCCTCCGTCAGATAATTTTAATCTACGACAATACCATAGGCCGAATTTCAGTCGGCGGATTTGGTTTTGATAACCAATTTCTCGCCAGCAAACGTGATTCGAACCGTATCATTGTCCAGGTCTGATCTGAGGTATGGACTGTCATAGACTCTTTCCGGCGACAAGTCGATCGATTCCCCGCCCTT
>JAJDAB010000203.1 GCA_029262095.1 Candidatus Hydrogenedentota bacterium | reverse complement strand
TGCTCAACCAACCAAACCCGCCACTGATCCCAAGAATAACGACGACGTTGCATGACCATCTCCAGTGAAAAAACTGAAGAATACCAACGCCGTCAACACGCACTTCATCGTGCGCTCACAATCAAAGAACTCAGGATCGGATCCACAACCAGGAACGTCCTCAGCATCGAATGGTTCTAGCTCGGCCGTTTCTGCTCGCTGGCACGGATGTGACGATCGCCCAATTTCGGAAATTTGTTGCGGGTACCGGCTACCGGACCGAGGCGGAAGTCCTCGGGACAGGAAACTCGGCGGCGACCAAGAAGGCTGCCCCGCAGGACAAGAATGAGTTCACCTGGCGCTCGCCGGGCTTTGCGCAACGGGAAGATACCGCGGTGTCACAGGTGAGTTGGAACGATGCAGTCGTGTTCTGCAACTGGTTGAGCAAGCAGGAGAAGCGGTCGCCCTGCTACCGCCGAGACGCCGAAAAGGGTTGGGTACTCGATGCTCGCGCCAAGGGTTACCGGTTACCCAGCGAGGCGCAGTGGGAATTCGCTTGTCGGGCGGGGACGACGACGCAGTATCATTTCGGCGACCAGTACCAATCGCTGTCAAAGTACGCCTGGTTCAATTTCAAGTCGGGCAGCAACCCGGTTCGAACCGCGGGCTCGAAACTGCCGAACGCCTTCGGCCTGTACGACATGCACGGAAATCTCGGTGAGTGGTGTCAGGATTATTATGATCCAAAATTCTACCGGCTCTCCGAAAGCGGCAATCCAGCCGGGCCATCTTCGGGCTCGCGGCGTGTGATTCGTGGTGGCGATTGGTGGACCAATGCCGTCCGCTGCCGATCCGCGTTTCGCGGCTACGGAGATCAGGTCACCCGCAGCGACGACCTGGGGTTTCGGCTGTCGCGAATGCCGTAGATATGGGACGATCGGTATTCCACTGGATTTTAGTTGGTGCAGTCCACTCCGCCATGACATGAATCACGATGCTGGAACGACCAACCATGAGTCACAATCAAGTCCCATTCTTTTCGGCCGTGATCTTCCTTGCATCAATACTTTGTTATGAAACAACCGGCATCACCGCCTCGCGGTCCATTTCGATGGACTCGACATGATATCCAGCATTTTTTTCCACGTCCTGCACGGCCGACGCGATCGCTTCTTGCAGGGAATGATGTGACCGATCGAATTCCAGTTCCAGTCCGCTCTCGTGTACGCTGATCGAGGCGTCGTCGCAACCGGCAGCGCCGAGCGCGTCCGTGGCATCTAGTAATTCCGCATCGGTGAGTTGATCGGAAAATGGCCCGCTAACGATGAGGCGAAAACGATATTCAATCATGTTCTTCTCCTTTGTGTTTTCGCATTAATCGCCCGGACAACGATCAACTTTGCGTCGAATGGCACGGGCGTGGTTTTGCGGTTTGCGAGGTGTAGACCAGATCGACATTCGGCAGAGGCGGTGCCCAAAACTGCAGAAAATGGTTCCCCACGCATGGGCTCGGGGACCTGATTTTTGGACAGTCCAACCTTTGGATTCCGCATAATTCAGTGCGTCGCGAATGTGCTTGTTGGGATGGTCCGCCAAGGCTTACTCCTACCATTTCGCTCGATTCATTTTAGTTTATCGCCAAGCGTGTTCGTCAACAACACGCACGTCGATGAACGGTAGCATCTGTCGCAACGAACATGACGATCACGCTGTGGGCAAACGCTTTCGTGCCATAACGGTTTTCTACCTAGATATACCGCGAAATGGAAAAAGAAAAAGATGCGTGTCCTTTATCGTCCGAACACGTTATCGCGAGAGTTACACCGATCCGAAACTAATCGAACTTGGTGTGGTCTATGAATACGAAATCGAAATCGGCGTGACGGGTAACGTTTTTCTCAAGGGCCATTCGATCCGGCTTGAAATCTCATCGTCCAACTTCCCACGTTTCGACCGCAACCCCAATACCGGACACACTTTCGGCCAAGACACAGACATGCGTCCAGCAAACCAGATGGTTTATCACAGCCAAGAGTACCCTTCGCACATTGTCTTGCCAGCGATTCCAGGAATTTAGCCGTCCGATCCGCGCGATTCGTTAGGTCGAACAGACATCGGAGATCTGTGTTTCGGACGTCCGAACCCACGCATGCAACGGAACGCGCCGACCTGCATTCGATGTGCCTCGCCGTTGAAGTTTTGGGGCAATCAAACCTACTCGGGTGCGTCGAACCTGTGCGCGTCAGAACGCACTTCACCTCGGAGATAAACGCTCGTCGCATGCGAGCAAGATCAGCCTCCGATTCTGTGTCCACGGGTCCTTCAGTGAAGCCACTCGTTGAATCTCGTTCGAGACCACGACTTCGAGTTCCGTGTGACAATAGGTTCTGGAAGTTCTAGAGCCTTCTGGACGACGAGCCACCCATCCGAAAGCGCGACCGTTCGCGTTCGGCCTCGGCGAGTTACCCAACGGAACACTCTTTTTTCTTCACAGCTTCTCGCCAAATGCAGTGTTGTCCGCACATCTCCGGCCAAGTAGTCGAGCACTCTTTTATGTTTCCGCTCTGCCCACATTTGTGGAACTATCGCCCCCGTTACGCCTTTCGCTTTACCCTCAATTCTCATGCCTCTTGCCGCAGCGTCCAGGCTTACTCCGTAGCCGAGAAGGCAAAGAACGTGAAACATCATGTCCAGGTGACCTAGAGCCAAGGTCCTACATTCGTCAAGAAGTCCGGATTCCTCGGCAAGGATATCGAAATCGAATCCCAATCCGTTCCAGGAAACAACTGTGTATCCACGCTTCGTCTGAGCGGCCAGGTGTCGGACAAGTCTTTTCGCATCTTGCTGGCCCATTCGGCTCGCGGGACGACCGCAAGCCGTTATACCATGCCAGAAAACCGGTCTATCACTATCGCTGGCAAGTGTCGCAGCACATGAGATACCTAACGGTCGATCCGTGTTCCAATTCGACTGCTCGGCTGGCAAGGCTTTCGCAGTCTCTAAGTCAAAGGCAAGGTACCTGCGCAACGCCGGGGCCTTGCCTGACGAAGGACAATGAGAACGTTTCTTCGGGGACATAATGTGCACGTTGCGAAAGTGTAGGGATTTCTCTTTGGATTTTCACACTCCGGAACGAGACTCGCTAGTGGGTTCCTGGACGTTCCCGGACCCAACCTCGCTCGCTATCGAACAACATGTTGCCTGAATTTGGTTTCCGTAGTAGGTTGCACTTGGAGTGTATTTAAGAAATTGCTTGGGTTTGCAAGATTCGTACCGGCTCTGATTCTCAAAGTGCGGAGAACGCGAAATGGCGAGGCCAGCCGAACCTGCCTTCAAAGAGCGATGCATTAACTTGGATGCAGACAAACTTGATACGCTCCATCGTCAACTTGAGTCGCTCTTTACTCGACTTGATGAACAGCAGAGACGATGCGTTGCGGCTGCTTTCTCCAAATTCATAGGCTACGGAGGCGGCACCTTAGTCTCCAAAGCCACCGGCATACGTCCAGATACAATCACTCGCGGACGTCATGAACTCGACGCCATCCATGGCTCGAAGAAGAAAGCTGTCGGTGAGAACGAACTGAAAGAGAAACACATCGCCACCATCAAGGATGCGGCCCGCAGGCTGAAGGGAACCGAGAGAAGGACCTTTCAAGCCCAGGTGATACTGGATTACCTGGGTGGGCGTCCTCGTCGAGCGGAAGACGTGTTTGGCTGGAGCCGCGAAACGGTGAAGTTGGGTTTACACGAACTTCGCACTGGTATCGCTTGTGTGCGTGATTATTCGGGCGTGGGCAAACGTCCACGTCTGCCAGACT
>JAJDAB010000202.1 GCA_029262095.1 Candidatus Hydrogenedentota bacterium | reverse complement strand
TGACGGTAACGCGCATCGACACGGTGGATGGTAAAGCGTTGGCCATTTTTGTCAATTTCACCGCGCACCCCACATTCATGAACCCCAGCATCATGCACGTGTCCGCCGGTTGGCCAGGCTACTTGCAACGCGAGGTGGAAGCATTTGTCGGCGGGGGCGTCACCTGCATGTACAGCAACGGCGCGGAAGGCGACATTGGACCGGCAGGAGGCCATGGACCGAGTCCATACGCGAAAGCCGAGTCCCATGGCCGATTGTTAGCGATCGCGGTATTGGAAATGGTCGACGCGATCGAAACCAAGTCGGATGTCGTGTTCGACTTCGCGATGCACACGCTTGAACTGCCGCCGCGCACCGTGCCGCCCGCGCTCCTCGAATCCGCCGGCCCCGAATACGGCATCGACGAAAGCAACGCAAAGGTGTTAATCGAAGCGCTCGTCCCCGAATCGTCCTACCTCGGTGTTCTAAGACTTGGCGATCTCGTCGCGGTCGCGATTCCAGGCGAGCTATTCTCAAAACTGGGTTTGGAAATCAAAGCGGGAATCGAAGCCGCCGGAGCAAAACACCCCATCATTGTCGGCCTCGGCAACGAATGGATCAGCTACATGATGCCGCCCGAAGAGTTCGACCAAGGCGGCTACGAACCGGGTGTTTCGTTTTATGGGGAAACGCTCGGCCCCGAGGTTGTTCGGCAGGCCATTAACGCAGGACAAAAGTTGTTCAAAAATTAAGAAGCCAGTTTGAACTCGATCGACATCATTCGGTCTTCAATAATGCCAAACAGCGCACCTATAAACAGAATTGCGCCCGTCATTTCCATCGATTCTTCGACCGCGACTACCATGCTGTAGGCAAAGCTTTCGTCTCCATGATGGTAGACGTAGTTACCACCGATTAACTCCACGCCCAATGCGCCACCTACATATACAATCCCTGCGATGGCAATGCGCAATCGGCATCGTCTGGGTAGGTGAAATAAAAATCGCATGAACACTACTGAGAAAATCGCCACAAAAATCGCGCCGGGGATAACCCATGCAAAATAAAATACTCCGGTCAGTCGAAATGCATTTCGGAGTGGACCCACGGCCAGTTCATGCAGGCCGACAATTTCGTCCATCGACAGTATCCCGAAGATTGCGGATAGCGCCCACCAATGACGCGTGAATATGCGCGAGGAATGACTGGCGTGCAACGCAATTGCAGCCAAGAGTGCTGACGAGAATAGAAGGAGAAGCGAGGAGAAATAGGTTGGGAAATTGGCTTCATTCCCCAAGTCGATTTTCGGCGCGAATCCAAACATCCAATCGTGGCCGCGGTAGTGAGCAAGCCAGGACATCGAAACACCGGCAATCACCAATAAGACGGCAGTAGCCCACAAGCCGCGCAAGACCCAATTCGCACGAACCCCAATAGCGCCTCGATTCGAATCCATTTGTCGATCATCCATCCTCGTATCGATGCACGCAAGGTCCAGTTATCTAGCTAATTTCGCCGGTCTCCGGGTCGTACTTCCAAACCCCGTTTGGATACGGATGGACTGTCACGCCTGGCGCGTGCGTTCTGCCCACGAGGTCTTCTAGTTCTTCGGGCCAGTTGCCGAACTTTTCTTTGAATTGATTGATCCAGACACGCATTGGAATCAGCCGTTCTTCTTTGATGCCGTCCAAAACCGTTGTGCTATACGCTTCGCCGTCCGCATCGAATATGAACGTACCGCCCAATGGATCGACTGGCTTTCCTTGGATGAACTGTTCGCGCTCCAGATCGTCCAACGATGTTGGAGGATTACCCAATTTCTCGGTGTATTGCGTCGCGACATCCGTCAACACGTCCGCCACTTCACGCAGACTCAACTCATTTAATTTGCGCGCGGCCAACTCGCGCATGTGTTCTTCGTCGTTGTTATCGAGAATGTCTTGCCACATTGACCGCTCGATGTCGTACAGCCCGTGAATCCCCTGCAGGTCTTCCGTCCAACTGACGACATAGTCCGGGGCATTGCCCGTGGCGACGGCCATGGCAAGGTAAATCGCGCCGCGCGGTTCGTCATGCCGGTTCAGCACATACGTTCGGCCGATCTCGAATGGCAGTTCCCAACTGTTCGGATGGTGGCGAATTCCGTCTTTCAACAACTCGATGCTGGCGTCATCATCTTGTTTCAACATGGCCAACGCCATGCCACCCCACGAATAGACGTCATGAAAATAGGGATCAAGGTTGGTAATCGTGCGACACATCTGTTCGAGCCATGTGAACTTGAAATCGCCGCGCCATTCTTGCGACGTGTATTCGATACAACGCAGCCATAACAAGTCCGCGATCACGCTACTCATCCCGCCCGTGAAGTGCGTCAACAACTGTTCGTTCGGCAGATACAGCAGGTCTTCATTGAATTCTTGCGAGACTGACGCGTCGACTCGGGCCTGCGTAAACGCGATGCCGCATAGGCCCATCACCAGGACCAACGGCGCGACGACAAGCCATCGAAGGATCATACGTCTTTGTCCTCAAATGCGAGGGATGCGAGCACGAGCAACACAGTAGTATAAATCGCGCCATAGGCGATCGCCCACGCGACATAGGAAGGTGCAACGACCACGCCATTCGCGGCTTCTGCGCGGATGTTGAAATTCGACAGATTCGGCAAAATGTAATACGCCCCATTCATCACGGCGCGCGCAGCGCCCGAAATATGGTCGGGCAATTCATTCAATATGGATGTCGCGTGGCCAACCATAAAAACGGTAAAAACGATGATCGCGCCGAGGATGGGTGAGGTTACGGACGACAACAACACGGCCAGCGCGGTGAGCAACAACAATTCCCAATAGATCAGAAAGGCAGCCATGAAAAATGTGGCGTCCAATGTTCCACCCAAGGCCAATACATACGTTGACGCGACGATGGTCATTACGCCGGTCACCAACGCCAACAATCCCGCAAGGCCGAGGTACTTTCCGAGAATAAACTCATATCGACGCATGGGCTGACAGATAATCGTGTAAATCGTCCGCTTGTCGACCTCTTTATAGATGAGATTGGTGCCGATGAAGATCGCGATCAACACCCCAAACAACGCCACCGCCGCCAACGAAATGTCTTTAACGATCTTGATGTCTTGGCCGATACTGATCCACCCCAACGCCTTTGATGACAAGATTGCCGTCGCAGAAAAAAACAACAATACGTACAACACTTTGTCCCGCACCGCTTCGCGAAACGTGTTTTGCGCTACCGCCAGAATAATCACGCCGCCGGCTCCTGTTCTTCCATGAACACATCTTCCAACGTCACCTTGATCGGCACAAACTCGCGTAATACGCCGCCTGCCGCCAGAATCCGTTGCGCAAATGCGTTCGCCTTGTCGAGGCCATCCACAACGAAGCAATCGCCCGCACCCGATCGTCGCCATTCCACCGACGCGGACTCCGCCAGCGATTTCGCATTTGGTTCTTTGAGTCCGCCGACTGTAATTTCGACTCGATCCACACGGCGGTGCAACAAATCACTCACCCGGCCTTCGGTCGACAGCTGGCCATCGACCAATATGCCCACGCGGTCGCAAATCTGCTCTACATCGCCCAATACATGCGACGAGAAAAACACGGTTTTACCTCTTTCTTTCAACAGATGAATCAATTCACGAATTTGACGACGGCCCACGGGGTCCAAACCGCTCATGGGTTCATCGAGGATCATTACTTCCGGATCACCGACCATCGCCACACCGAATCCCAGCCGTTGCCGCATACCCTTGGAGAACCCACGTACGCGCCGTTCCGCAATCGGGCGTAAATCCAACAAATCTGAAATCGACTGCCACTGCTCCTCTCGTGCCGCACGAGAAAATCCTCGCAATCGACCATAAAAATCGATCGTTTCCCGAGGAGTCAGGTATTCATAAAAGTATGGGTTCTCAGGCAAATAGCCGATAAGTCGCCGCGCTGCTCGCGACTGCGCTTTCACCCCGCGAATGGAAGCGGTGCCGCTCGTCGGTCGTAACAGGCTGCACAGAATCTTGATGGTCGTTGTTTTGCCGGCGCCGTTGCGGCCCAAGAATCCGAAGACTTCATTTGGCGCGACCGTGAATGAAAGCCCCTTCACCGGATAGGTCGGCTTCCGACCGAGATGCGACCGGTATTTCTTGTGTAGATCCGTTACTGTGATGGCGTTCATGACTGGGGCCGAAGACCGGGCAACTATCTTCCCGGTCGTGCGGCGCAATTCCCCCTGTGTTGCTGGCTCAGACCACCCCGCGTCCCCCGACGCTAAACGACTTACAGTCTACGAGGGGGCGACCTTCTTGCCACGAAAAACCACTGCCTGCGTCCTAGTAGACACGGCTCTCCGATATGTATTTTGCACGAATTTCGTCGAAAAAGTCAAGAATTCAGAGCATTGCAGAAACTGCTAATTGTCTCCTCATTGAAACTCACCAACCGGATCAGTACCATTCCGCGTCGATCCAGCTGACCAACCAATATCGCAATCACCTACTGGATCAAAGGAGTAGTAAGAGAATGAAAGTGACTTCGCCAGTTCTTGGCATCGATATAGATGAGACCTCGGTACTCGTATTCCAGGAATCCCCGTCCAAACACGACGTATTAGATGCACTCGTAGACGCGGTGTCCGAAACCGGAGCGGTCGATGATGTTGACGCCTTTCGCGCCGCTGTACATGACCGGGAACGGGTGCTCAGTACGGGAATTGGCCAGGGCGTTGCAATTCCTCACGTTCGTATCGACGCCGTCACCCGGCCCACGCTGGGCATTGGCGTATCGGCGAAGGGGGTCGATTTCGATACCCTCGACGACGCGCCGGTTCACGTGATTTTCATGTTCGCCATGCCGACCGGATCCCAGAAGGAATACCTCAGCCTTTTGTCCAAGGTGATGCAGGCGGTCAAGTCGCCTGATTTCAATGACCGGCTCACCACGTGCACGACGCCTGCCGAAGTACTCGAAGCGCTCAGCACACCCTAGGGTCGACCATGCCGCAGACGCGGTGGCTTGCATCCCCGCGAATCTGCCAGTAGATTGCTCTGTTAACCTCGCCTGCGCGCAATGCGCACCGGGTTTGGGCAGTGGGGCTCGCATCATTATCGTCTGGGCAGCCTCCAACACAAGGGTCGCTATCATGGCAGAAATCCAAGAAGTCGTTGTTGTTGATGCTGTTCGCAGTGCCATCGGAAAATCGGGCCGGAACGGCATGAAGAAAAACGGACAGCTTTGTCAGGCGTCCGCCCAGGAGCTATTGGCGAATACCATGCGCGGCATGCTAGACCGGGTGAAGGCGAAGTCGCCGAAATTTGATGAGCACATCATTGAAGACGTAATCGTGGGGTGTCTCAGTCAGCTCGGCGAGCAAGGCGGCAACATCGCACGTTTCGCAACGCTATTGGCCGGTATTCCCGAAGAAGCCTGTTCCTGCACGGTCAATCAATACTGCAATGCCGGACTCAAGAGCATCATGTTTGGCGCGCAAAGCATCCAAGTCGGCAATGGCGATGCTGTGATTTGTTCCGGTGTCGAACTCATGTCCCATTACGGAATGGGCTCCGATGTCATGACCGCAATGCAAGCCGAACTCCCCGTTCGATTCACGGCGCGTGCTGATGAAATCGGCATGACCGTCAGCCAAGGCGAGTGCGCGGAAAAGATTTCCGATGATGAAGGCCACACTCGCGAAGAACTCGATGCGTTCGGTGCATGGAGTATGAAGAAAGCGGTCGAGGCCCAACGAAACGGTTGGTTCGATCACATTATCCCGTACGAATTTGAGTGGAACGGCGAAACGCACCGCGTTCAAACAGACGAAGTCATGCGCGATAAAGCCGCCGACGATCCCGAAGGCTTCCTAGAAGACCTCCGCGGATTACCTTCGCCATTTCGCGCTGACGGAAAAGTCACTGCGGGGAATTCATCGCAGATCGTCGACGGTTCTGCGGCCGTGTTGCTCATGAGCGCGAAGAAAGCAGAAGAACTCGATATTGAACCACTCTGTAAAATCAGTTCCCTTGCGGTCGCTGGCGGAAAACCGGACCCGATGTTGCTCGCCCCGATTCCAGCAATGGAAAAAGCCCTCGCCCGAGCTGGCAAGACAATCGAGGACATGGACATCATCGAGCCGAATGAGGCGTTCGCGACTCCTTGCCTCGCATTCGCCAACGCGTTCGGCTACGCCTACGACGACCCCCGCGTAAACCCCACCGGCGGCGCCATCGGCATGGGACACCCCATCGGCGCGTCTGGCGTGATGTACTTCGGCGAAATGGTCCAACATCTCAAACGCACCCGCGGCAAATACGGCATCCAGACCCTCTGCGGCGGCGGGGGCCTTGGTGTTGCTGCGGTAGTCGAAGCCGTCTAACCACTTATAAACGCTGGGCTTGAGCCGAGTTTCCTCGATGGAAACTCGGCTTCTTCTTGACTTCCGCAAGCGATTGTACTAAAGTATTCATACTTTAGGTTTAA
>JAJDAB010000201.1 GCA_029262095.1 Candidatus Hydrogenedentota bacterium | reverse complement strand
AAGTTGTTGTTAGTGGGAACGGAGACCGAGCTAACGCATATCGGCTTTCAAGACGGCCCACGCCCCATGACGCAGGACCCAAAGTGGATCAAAAACGCAGCAGTGTTCACGAACGTATGCGATCAACTGGACCAATACTTCGCCGGAACTCTGCGGGACTTCACTGTGCGCTTGACGCCGGAAGGCACCGCATTCCAAACCGGTGTATGGAACGCGCTGCGTCAGATTCCATATGGTGAAACGACGTCATACGGCGAGCTCGCCGCGAGTATTGGCAATCCAAAAGCATCTCGCGCGGTCGGCGCCGCAAATGGTAAGAACCCAATCCCAATTATTGTGCCGTGTCACCGCGTCATCGGAAGCACGGGATCTATGACCGGGTTCGGCGGCGGGATTCCAATTAAAGAACAACTATTGGCGCTGGAACGAAAGCACGCGGGTTCGCAACTGGAATTGGCATAGCCGACGAGAGAGCGGCCAGAAGAAAAGAAGCCTTGCCGAGTCGGCTCTTGACGTCTATTCGAGTGCCATGCTTACTTGCACAGACTCGGAAACCATCATGATCCTTCGATCGAATCTAACGCTTCAATAACCACATCTCCGAGAGACGGGACTGTTGACGCCAATTCAGCTCTCCTTCGTCGATGGGGTGATCCCACGTCAATACGAGCTTTCGGTCGTCTAACGCATGGGCGGGCACGTCAAACAGCTTGAACATGCCGATCTCTATCCCATCAATTCTCGGCGCGATACGTTCATCGTCGACAAGCAAAAGACACTGGCCATAGCCGGTGGTCCGAATTTGATAGTCGCCGTCCGGGTCCAGCCCTTCGTATACAACCGCTTCCGGCCAATTCATGCTCGATTGCCACGAAAGCCGTTCGCGACTCTTGCCACTGTCCCACCACCAATACGTGGGCGAAGGTTGTGCCTCCTCTCCCGGCTCCGTGAAAACGTCTTCGGATCGGCGCACATGAGGTGACTTCGCTGGATTGCCGATATCGTCGTAGAAGCTACCGGGACCAACGTCCTCCCACGACGCGATCTCTATGAGGCGTGCTTGTTTGTCTTCTTCCGACATCATTGCGCGAACCTTCGCAAATTCGTCCTCCAACCAAAATCGATTGTTCAGCGGGTAGTCGAGAAAATCTAGAAACGCGCCACGCTCAGCTCCACTCGCGTTGTAAATCTCAACGCTTGTTTGAAGCGCGCACGACTCAAATAGCATTTCACACAATTTGACAATTCGTCGACGCAGTTCCGGTGCCACGGGTTCTTCAAGACAACGGTCTAACACGTTTTGGGCTTGCACAATGGCCTGGTCCGCCCCACGAACACCGCAGTCACGCAGGATCGCGTTGGCTTCATCTTCCAACGCCGATTCATGGATCAGGCGTCGCCGGACATAAGTGTCGTATGCCGCGCGTACTAAACACATCTGCCAGCGCCAGTTTGATTCGAGCCTGGGCGCGGAACGTACCAACCGTTGCCATTGCAAATATGTACCTTCCACCGCCCCATTGTCCCGGAGCGAACCACGCCAATTCCGCTCAAGCGCCAGTATTCCATCGGCAGCGTCCTCAGCAACGCTCGGCCCAAAGAACGTTCGGCAGTACTCGACCAGAATTGTTTGTACGTCAGTTTTTGGGTCCCAACCCAAAGAACTCCAAACAGTCTTGTTTACGTCATCATGAACTCCGTCCGAGTACGAAATGAATCCATCGCTATAAGGCGCGAACCAGTTGTGGATGTAGGCGTATTGCGCAGGACGGGGATTGATCGCTTCACGTCCGAGCGTCAGCGCGAACGCCTGGTCCCACCACGGCACCGGATACTGGCAGAGTTTGTTGTGGGTAATGTCGGGGTACAGTCGGTACTTGTACTTCGCTGGCAGCATGTTTCGCGTGAAAGGAATCGGCGGAGACGATGGACCGGCCACAAGACCGCCAAGCCAGTCCGGCGACTCGTGCTCAAGAAACGTGATTGTTTCTTTGATGTGATCGCGATTGAAGCCTTGAAGTGATAGCCATACGCGCGCGTCGGGATGAATGGACTGTAACCGCTTCGACACGTCTTCTAAGAACGGCAAGACAAGTTCTGGTGGATTGCTACCCGGATCGCCTCCCGGAAAGAATACGCCGGTTAATTCTTCGCAATCGCGGTAAAGTTGTTCGTGTTGATCGAGTGCCGCTGCGCGAAGTCTGCCGTCATTGAGATCGAAGTCTGCGGGTGTCCAGACCCAATAATCTAAACCGTAGCGTGCGCAAATCGCGCTCAATTCGCGATTCATATCGCGCCGGGAAAGTTTCATCAAAGAGTTTTCACGCTCATCCTGGAATGGGATGTTCTCGATGCTATTGATACCGAAGAATGCCAGTTCACGAATGTACTGGTCGAACTGCTCCGGCGTCCATGCGTCCCACGAATTCGCGCGCGCACGATATCCGAGTTGATGACCGCGAATCGGATAGGCCGGGGCCGTCGCGATATCGATATCGTCCGCGATTGCGGCCTTTCCTTTCGCCCACGAAAGATTGCGAAGCAGAGCGCCTGCGCCATACAGCGCGCCACGGCCATCTGCGCCAATGATCCATACATCACGTGAATTCTGTACGACGAGACGATAGCCGTCCCGTAGCTTATCCGCTCCATTTTCCTCGCGATTGGGCAATGGAGCGCGACTCCATTCGGGCGGAACATCCGTAGTGGAAATGGCAATGGCCGCGCCACTCGCGGGCCATTCCGTCGAGACGTTCAGGCGTATGCCAGTCCGAGATTCAATCTCTTCCACGAGGACCGTTGCAGCCATTTGTTCCGGGGGCGAAAGGTCACCGGCGCGTGTCACGATGGTGGCGTTGGACAGATCGATCATATCGGCTGCTTCGGAATTCTGTAGTGCGACGATCATTGGCATCAGCAATGTGGCCGCGCGAATTCTCGCTAAAGTGAAACGAGGAAACTGTTCGCCGATCATCGAACTGACGTTCCCTCAGCGTCGAGTAGGATCGAGTTCGACACGGCGTTGCCAAAGGAATCGAAGTGGTCGAATGTCCAGACTACCTTATTGGTTTTCAGTTCGACCTCAACGAGTAATGGTTGTCCCGGTCCCGCGTGGCAATTTCCGATGACGATGTTGCCGTTGGCCAGCACCTCCAACGTCGTGACCCACGCGAGCGTGATGCCGGGCAGATCGTCTTGGTGAATCGCGCGGACGATTTCCTGTTCCGGCGTGACCTCAAGGACGCTATGTCCATTACCGGTACCGACGAGGGTGTTGCCATTCGCCAGGCGTACGGCTGAAAAGACCGCATTGCCGAATGCTTCTGGGCCGTGGCCCGGCTTGGATTGTTTATCGAACATAGGCACGGAAAATTCCCAGACGACGTCGCCGCTCTGACCGTCATATTCGCGGACCACGCCATCGCCTTCATGACAGACCAAGTAATTGCCGTTCGCGATCTTCCGCGCGAGCCGCGTATCGCGGTGGGGATTCGGATTCTCCACCTTCAACGAGATTTCATTTTGAAGGTTACCGTCACGATCAATCTCTATGATACGGGCTGGGCCGGACTCGGCGATCATGATGCGCCCATCGGCTAGCGGTTGAAAAGCGTGAACCTCGATGCGCTTCCCATCATTTCCGTTCGATTTCGACGCGTCATACGACCAAACGACTTCTCTCGATTTCGGATCGATTTCAACAACTTTCCGAAAGTTCTCCTGAACCATGATGTGGCCGTTGTCCAAACGATGAATATCGTGAATGCCGCCCCAAGGCATCTCCCATTCAATCTCACCATCGGTGGATACAATGGCAAGGCGGCCCTCGCCACCGAGCAACACGCGATGTTGCGCAAACGCATCGGCGCAACACCCCAACGAAAGTGCAAGGACTATATGTAGTAATGGTTTCATGATAACTCCTTGTCCTGTGAGTTTGGAGTATAACGGCAATGGCCTTGGCGCCGCGATGCATTGTATGGTACGAAGACGCTTATCGATTGGTAAACACCTGCGGAGAAAACAGCGATGTACAAAACGTATTATCTAACGATAGCACTGGGCGCGTTCGTCGCGATCGGATGCATGACAAACGCGCCAGAAGGCCACAGCCCATACGGCGGCGCGCCCCATGCCATTCCCGGCCTCATCGAGGCGGAGCACTACGACGATGGTCCCCCAGGCGTCGCGTATGTCGACGTCGATGCCGAAAACCAGGGCGTCGATTACCGCAGTGGCACACAGGTCGATATCGAGAAACGCTCGGATGCATCGAACGGTCACGGTGTCGGCTGGACGCGCGCGGAGGAGTGGCTCGCCTATACCGTGTTGGTCGAACGTAGTGGGTCGTACAAGATCGAGTTTCCCGTCGCATCGAACAAGCGCGGCGGCACATTTCACCTCGCGATCGACGGTACAGACGTAACTGGGCCCATCGCCATCCCGGACACGGGCGGCTGGGACAAGTTGAAGATGATTCGAATTGGCGGCGTAAGGCTTGAGACGGGCCGTCACATTTTGACGATGGAGATGGACACGGAAGGCGAATCGGGAAGCATTGGGGACATCGATTATCTGCGATTCAACATAGAAAACGATTGATTTGATTTTGTTTCTGGACTACATTGGCGGTATCTACACAAAATCAACGGGGTCTCAGGAGCAGATACGATGCAAAAGCGCGAATTCACACGACGCACATTCTTAATGGGCGCGATGGCGTTGACCGCCGGTTGTGCGACTACGGCGAGCCGTGGCCCTAGGGCCATGTCGCCCAACGAAAAATTGAACGTCGCGGGTATTGGCGTTGGCGGCAAGGGGCAGAGTGACATCCACGAATGCCGTAGCGAAAACATCGTGGCATTGTGCGATGTCGACGAAAACATGCTGCTCAAAGCCAAGGATATGTTCCCGGACGCGAAAACATATCGCGATTACCGTGTGATGCTAGACAAACATCCGGAAATTGACGCGGTCACGGTCTCGACCCCCGACCATACGCACGCGAATGCAGCAATGACGGCCATGGCGATGGGCAAGCATGTATACGTGCAGAAGCCCATGACGCACAACATCTATGAAGCCCGTAAATTGACGGAAGCCGCCCGCAAATATGGCGTTGCGACCCAGATGGGTAACCAAGGACACTCGGGCGAAGGCGTCCGACGCTGCGTGGAGATGGTGCGATCGGGCGTGATTGGAAATGTGCACGAAGCGCATTGCTGGACCGATCGGCCGGGCAGTCTGGAACGCCCCTGGTGGCCGCAGGGTGTTGCGAACAAACTCGATAAACAACCAATACCGGATCACATGGACTGGGACCTCTGGCTCAATGCCGCACCGCACCGGGATTACAACGGCGGGTATGCACCGTTCAAATGGCGCGGCTGGTGGGATTTCGGTTGCGGCGCCTTAGGCGACATGGCGTGTCACATCATGGACCCGGCGATGTGGGCGTTGGAACTCGGCCCACCGACAAGCGTGGAAATCGTCGAACAAGATGGCAACACAGACCAGACCGGCCCGCTCAACGAAGTCATACGCTATGAATTCCCAGAACGTGGCGACCATCCTGCATTGACGTTGTATTGGTATGACGGTGGCAAGAAACCCCCGCACCCGGATGGCGTGCCGGCTGACCAAAAGCTGGGCGGCGGTTCGAACGGCAGTTACTTCGTCGGCGACAAGGGCGTCATGACATTGGACACCTACGGCGAGAATGCGCGGCTGTTGCCCGAGAGCAACATGGCGGACTACACGCCGCCACCACAGACGATCAAACGCGTGGCCGAAATGGACCCATCGGAGATCAGCGACAACGCGCATCGCATGAACTGGATTAACGCGTGTAAAGGCGGCGACAAGGCGGGATCAAATTTCGATTACGCCGGACCGTTCACCGAGACGGTCCTATTGGGTACGATCGCCGTACGCGTCCCGGGTAAATTGATGTGGGATAGCAAAGCCATGCAATTCACAAATTCGGATGAGGCGAACGCCTACGTCAAGCGGGAGTACCGCGACGGCTGGGATATCGACGCGATATAAGACATCACCCAAGGGCGAGGCATGCCTCGCCCTTGGCTTACCCCTATTCCTTTCTTGGAATCTCCGGACTGTGGTACGATTGCTCGGTGTCGAATCACACAACGGGGGAAACGTTGAGACACGTAGCAGTAACGTTATTCGCCATCTTTTCGGCCACCGCCGGAGCGCAGGGGGCACTTACCGAACTTCTCGC
>JAJDAB010000200.1 GCA_029262095.1 Candidatus Hydrogenedentota bacterium | reverse complement strand
TACCGGTCCAACCGTGTCCCAGCACAATACCCGGACGCGCGTCAGATTCCAAAAACCCTTTCGGAAAAAAGATTCTCCCCCAGCAAGCGACCCCTTCACTATAGAATGTGATCTCTTTCGTCGTGATCCCGTCACCCAGTTCGTAGTCGTAATCCTCTGGATCGAGCCGACTCTTCATACCGCTTTCTTGCGCGACAGCAACAGTCGAAGCTAGAGCAATCGCCAGTCCGGTCATTACTAAAAGTCCAAATCTCATATTCGATCTCCGTTTCATCTGGACATGTCCCTATTTGAGGTGCTTCAAAAACCAGTCGGCTGCGGCTTTCGAACTAATCTCGTATGCATCTCCCGAGTACATTTGAAAGTGCGTGATGCCCGGCACGGAGATGACCTCGCTCGGACCTTTTAGTGCTTCTGCCGCCGCGTATGCGGACGTTTCGTTACTAAAAAGTTCCTCATTCTCCGCCACAATAAACAAGATCGCCGTCGTATCCGGAACGCGATCCACGAAGTGAAAAGGGCTATACCCAGAATTGAACGGGATTGATTCATGCAACCGCCGCCACGAGAATCCGCGAAGCGACTCGCTCGCCTGATTCGTTCGCGCTTGGCGAATCGCCTCTTCAAGCGCTTGCTCACGAAACGCCGGCGGTGTTCTTGGACGTCCGTTTCCACCGACCGCAGGCACTTGGCCCACCGTAGCTTTCACCCTCGCGTCCAATGCGGGCAGCACCACCATGTGCCCGCCCGAGTGACTCGATCCCCAGGCCCCGATATTGTCCGGGTCGACACCGGGCTCCCCTTGCAGATACGAAATCGCAGCACGGTAGTCTTCCACTTGGTACCGGGAGATCAGCCGCGTCCGCCGAATCTCAAATCGTGCGTTCACGATACTCATCTCGCGCTCATCATCGGTCGCCGTATCCACTTCGGGGTCCAACAACGTCACGAGTCCGCCACTCCAACCCCAAAATCGATAATCGATCGTCATCGCGACCAATCCCCGCGATGCGAAATACGCCGCGAACTTGTCAATACCATGATGCATCCCGCCGAATCCGTGCCCGAGTACTACGGCTGCGGTTTTCTCTGTGGCGTCGAAACCCTCGGGAAAAAACAAACGCCCGTAACAAGGGACACTATCGCTGTAGAACGTAATGTCTTGCGTCTTCACACCGTCCGGCAGATCAAATTCCCAATCCGCGGGCTGCGTGCCATTCTCCCGAACCGGCTGGTCCGCCTCTGCACATACCACCAAGACGCCCAGCCCTGCGATCAACAAACCAAAAACGCGCCACGGCCTGAGATTCATTTGCCACCCTCCAGAATTCGCGAGTAAGGCCTCATCATAGGTGCGGCTTGTCGAAGTCGCAAGCCCTGTATACATAGGCTCCGAGGGACCAAAGATTGAAATCCAAACTGCGATCGACTACAAACATGGCTCTCACAGAGCAACGAGATCGATACCGGCCAAGGACTCAACCCTATGAAAATCTTCGCAAGTCTATTTGCAATACTCGCACTCGCGTTCATAGCGCAATCGAACGCCGCCGCAGCCGAATATAAGACCGAAAAGGATATTCTCTACCGGGACGGTGACAACCTCACCGCCTATATGAAGGAACGCTGCCGTCTCGATGTTTACTACCCCGAAGACACAAAAGACTTTCCGACCGTCGTATGGTTTCACGGTGGTGGCCTACGTGGCGGCAATCGTTCAGTCGCAAAAGCGTTCAAGAACAAAGGGATGGCCGTCGTAGCCGCCAACTACCGTCTCAGCCCCAAAGTGAAATCGCCGGCCTATGTCGAAGATGCCGCGGCGGCAGTCGCTTGGGCATTCAAGAACATCGAACGGTACGGCGGTTCCACGAAGCGTATTTTCGTCGCAGGGATGTCAGCGGGCGGTTACCTCACCAACATGGTCGGACTCGACAAGCGGTGGCTAGTGGCCCACGACATCGACGCCAACGATATCGCCGGATTGATTTCGTATAGCGGACACACCATCACCCATTTCACGATACGAGATGAACTTGGTCTTAAAGATACCCAAGCCTTCGTCGACGATATGGCGCCGCTCTACCACGTACGCAAAGACGCGCCGCCCTACCTCCTAATCACCGGCGACCGCGAACTCGAAATGCTAGGCCGCTACGAAGAAACCGCGTACCTTTGGCGAATGATGCAAGTCGTCGGCCATCCCAATACCGAACTCTACGAACTAGAAGGCTTCAATCACGGACAAATGAAGGAACCCGCGCACCCGCTGCTCGTCCGGTTCGTCAAACAGATCAATGAAGACATCTAGTTCGGTGAGCGACAATTTGTCGGCAGCACTCAAGATCAAGTAACGTTACCGGCTTCATTGAGACCATAGCCAAGAAACTTGGAAAGGAAAAATCATGTCGGAAGATTACCGATTAGGCACCCTAGCAGTTCACGGCGGACAAGAACCGGACCCCACAACGGGTGCGCGAGCCGTTCCCATTTATCAAACCAGCTCCTACGTCTTCAACGACCACGAACACGCAGCGAATCTATTCGCGCTAAACGAGTTCGGCAATATCTACTCCCGGATCATGAACCCCACCGTCGACGTATTCGAGAAACGCGTGGCCGCACTCGAAGGCGGTGTGCTCGGTCTCGGGTTTTCCTCAGGTTCTGCCGCCATCACCATAGCAAGCCTGAATATCTGCAAATGCGGCCAAAACATCGTCTCAAGTCAGACGCTATACGGCGGCACGTACGCCCTCTTTGCTCACACCTTTAAGAACTTGGGCATCGAAGTGAGATTCGTCGACGCCAGCGACCCCAAGAATTTCGCGGACGCCATCGACGACAACACACGCTTTCTCTATGTCGAAAGTATCGGAAATCCAGCCAACGATATTGTCGACTTCAAAGCCATCTCCAAAGTAGCCGTGGACAATGGCATTCCCTTCATGGTCGACAACACGGTGACGTCGCCGATGATGTTCCGCCCAATCGACCACGGCGCACACATAGTCGTCCATTCCGCCACAAAAATTATCGGCGGTCACGGAAACTCCATCGGCGGTGTCATCGTCGACGCGTGCAACTTCGACTGGAACAACGGCAAATTCCCCGAACTCACCGAACCAAATCCGAGCTACCACGGCATGAAGTTCTACGAACACTTCCAAGGCGTCGGCAATGTGAGCTACATCCTAAAAGCGCGCGTCACTCTGCTCCGCGATATGGGGCCGTGCATGTCGCCCTTCAACGCGTTCATGTTCCTGCAAGGACTCGAAACGCTCCACCTACGCGCGCCGCGCCACGCCGAAAACGCACTCGCCGTCGCACAATTTCTCGAAGGGCATGACGCAGTCGAATGGGTCAATTACCCCGGACTCAAAAGCCACAAAGACCACGCACGCGCCATGGAATACATGCCAAACGGTCAAGGCGCAATTCTCGGCTTCGGCATCAAAGGCGGCAAAGATGCCGGCGTCAAGTTCATCGAAAGCTGCAAGCTGGCCAGCCACCTAGCCAACGTACTCGACGCTAAAACGCTTGTCATTCACCCAGCGACTACCACGCACCAACAACTCAGCGAAGATGAACAAACCGCAGCAGGCGTCACGCCCGACTATGTCCGCGTCAGCGTCGGCATCGAAGACAAACAAGACATCATCGCCGACCTCGACGCTGCGTTGAAGGCGTCGCAATAACGAGACGTCATTGCGAGTGCGTCGCGAAATTCCCTCTCCGAGGGGAGAGGGCTAGGGTGAGGGGGCGGTGCTCCGGCATTAGACCAATAATGAATTCAATCGTCTTAATCGTGACCGTCATCCCCGCGAAAGCGGGGACCCAGCGACCCAAACAAACAGCCCATCCATCCACAAAAAAGCGCTCCAGCGAAAGACAATAGTCCAATCGCTGGAGCGCGAGTAGTCAAGAAACGCAGCCGATGGCTAATCAGTCGCTCAGTCTTCAACCTCAAACGAAATGCCCGCGTTCGTACGCAACCGTTCGATCAACGCCATGCCCAATGCCGCCCCCGGCGTCTGAATGCCATCCGGCGTATCCGACGCTTCCTGCGTCAAACAAACCGCGCTCTCAGTGATCATCTTCGACGTCGATGCGTATCCCGGGTCTTCCGTTCCGCGCACGCCAACTTTGATAACTTGTCCGTCCGGTCCTTCGCCGAGCATTAGGAGGTCATAGTTACCCGCTTCCCGTTCCGCTTTCGTCGGACCTTCACCGGGTTTCGGTACATCGCCATCCGCCAACGGATTCGCGCTCGCGACGGCTTTCGCCATTTGTTCACCTTGTTCGCCGGGTCCGGTGACCACCATTTCGTCATAGACAAAATCGCTGCCGTATGCGTGACCCAACAACCGATTCGTCCGATGGACATTCTTCGTGTTGATCGTCGCCATAATAAACGGCGCGACCCACATGCCGATAGATTCATCTTCCATCGGTGCCATGCCACTAGGCTGTTCCGGGCCTTCAAAGCCTGGTGTGAGGGCGAACGGTGACCCTAATAGTTGCAGAATGCTGGGGTCCTTCCCCGCAGCAGCCATCGTCGCGCCGAAGCTCGCCGCCGTCCCGCCCGAAAACTTGCCTTCCATCGACCGGACGCGACATCGTACTCGGGCACAAGGCGCGCCGAATTTTTCTTTCGCCTTTTCTTGAAGAAAGAACACACCAAGATCAAACGGGATCGAATCGAACCCGCACGAGAACAAAATACGCGCGCCCGACGATTTAGCCGCCGCGTCATGCGCATCAATCATATGACGCATCCAAGCGGGCTCACCGCACAAATCGACATAGTCCGTGCCACGTGCTGCACAAGCTGCAACAAGCGGTTCACCATAGAGTTGATACGGCCCGACCGTCGTGCAAACAACCTTTGCTGCGTCCACCATCGCTTCAATCGAAGCAACATCCGTCGCGTCCGCCACAACGAGAGGCGTATCCGACGGCGCGCCGACTTCATCGCGTACTTGCGCAAGCTTCTCCGCGTTTCGACCGGCCATCGCCCATGTCACACCACCACCACTCGGATACTGCTTCGCCATGTACTCGGCGACCAAACGACCTGTATAACCCGATGCGCCATACACAACGACATCGTATGCTTTGTCACTGGACATGAAGTCCTCCTATTCCCGGTGAGAGCCTGGTGAGCTTGGAGCCTGTTTCTAAACTATTCGCTTTTCATAGTCCTCCCCTTGACGGGGGAGGATTCAGGTGGGGGTGAATCCCAACAGATGGTTTTGAAATAGGCTCTTACAATCGAATCCCGCTACGCGCTCAAAAAACCTTCCAATCGCTTACGAATAATCGCTTCCGCGTCACTCATAATGCGGTCAATAAGCTCTTTACACGTCGGGATGTCGTGAATTAGCCCGGCAACCATCCCGCAACTCCAAGCACCAGCATCCATCTCGCCGTCCTGCAATACCTTGCGATTCTGAGCGCCCGCCACCAGGCCCATAATGTCGGTAATTTCGACGTCAGAGCCCTTCTCTTTCTCAATACCCAAAATTTCTTCCACCGCTGCATTCACAAGCACACGTTCCGTATTTCGAAGTGGGCGCATGATGAGACGCGTAGACAACTCATCCGCATCCAGCAACGCTTGCTTGACGTTATCATGCACCGGCGCTTCCTTCGTCGCGATGAAACGCGTGCCCATGTTCATCCCTTCAGCACCCATCGCCAACGATGCGACCAAACTCCGCGCATCCGCCATGCCGCCCGACGATACAAATGGAATCGTGAGTTCTTCATCGGCGCGCGGTAGAAGAATCATGTTCGGGATGTCATCTTCACCCGGATGTCCGCCACACTCGAAACCATCGACACTTACCGCGTCACAACCAATCTTCTGCGCCTTTAACGAATGACGCACCGAAGTACACTTGTGAATAATTTTAATGCCCGCTTCTTTCATTTGCGGAAGATACTGCTCTGGACTACGTCCCGCAGTCTCAACAATCTTTACGCCGCCATCGATGATCGCTTCGATATATTGCGGATACGGTGGCTGCGTGAACATCGGGAGAAACGTAAGGTTCACGCCAAACGGCTTGTCCGTTAACGTGTGGCACTTCGCGATTTCGTTTGCCAGGTCTTCCGGCGTTGGTTGGGTCAATCCCGTAATGATGCCCAAGCCACCCGCATTCGATACCGCCGCCGCCATCTCAGCGAATCCGACATTGTGCATTCCGCCCTGAATGATTGGATGCTCAATCCCGAACATCTCCGTAATCTTCGTTTTCATGCTACGGTCCTTTTCTTTAAGCCGCAGATGCGGCGCTATCACTACTCGAAACACGGACCCTAACAAACCCATTGACTCACTTCAAGAATTAAAGTTACCATGCCCGCATGAAGAGAAACGAAGTCTCCAATATGGTCTGTTCGATCGCTCGGTCCGTCAAAGAAATCGGCGATACCTGGAAAATTCTCATCCTAAGAGAGCTATTCCTGCGCAACCGCCGTTTTGAAAAAATACAAACCCAGACCGGCATGTCTTCCTACTCGCTCGCGACGCGCCTAGCCGAACTCGAGCAAGACGCCATCATCGAAAAGCGCCCCTATCAGTCCAACCCAACGCGATACGAATACTTCCTCACCGAAAAAGGCATCGATCTCTGGCCTATGATGGTCGCCCTCAATCAATGGGGTGATCGCTGGCACACAGAAGACGACAAACATCCACTAAAGATCGTACACAAGAACTGCACACCAGAGTCCGAACCCGTACTCGTCTGCAGCGAGTGCGGCGAACCCATGCACGCCAGAAAAGCAACAACAAGCATGTCAGAAGATTCACAACGCTATCGAAAAGCGCGGATGAATACATAAGTAAAGAAAATAGAATGTAAAAGTAACGCACGACCAAGACTTCACCGGCATGAAAAATCCCCCCAGGGGAGAGGGTTCGGGTGAGGGGTTTAGTACTGAGCTAGAACCAATGCGAATTACAAATACCAGTCGAGTCAATTCCAAACAACAAGGAAACGATCATGGCCGTAACTCAACAAGAACACATTGCAATCTCAACAGAAGACGCCATACTCCGCATTCGCTTCAATCGCCCCGACAAGAAAAATGCCATCACACGCGACATGTACACCGCGATGGCCGACGCCATCGCCGCGTCCAACACCGACAAGTCCATTCGCGTGATCCTCATTGAAGGCTCCGAAGGGTGCTTCACCAGCGGCAACGATCTCAAGGATTTCATGAACGCGCCAACGACCGGCGATGGTTCCCCCGTTGGCCGTTTCCTCGCCGAAGCCTCGACCGCCGAGAAACCCCTTGTCGCCGCCGTTACCGGTATCGCCGTGGGCATCGGCACGACCATGCTCTTGCACTGCGACCTTGCCTACGCATCCGAACAGGCCAAATTCCACATGCCATTCGTAAATCTCGGCCTCGTTCCCGAATTCGGTTCGTCTCTCATCCTGCCGAGCCTCATCGGACAACGCCGCGCGGCAGAACTCCTCATGCTCGGAAAACCTTTCGGCCCCGGAACCGCGCTAGAACTCGGCCTTATTAATGCGATTCACGAAGATGCCGAAGTCATCGACGCCGCAATTGACGCCGCACGCGCGCTCGCCGCACAGCCGCCATCGGCCCTGCGTCAAACCAAGAAACTCATGAAGCGCGGCTTCCTCAATGGCATCGCCGAACAAATTCGCGAAGAAGGCGATCACTTCGCAACCTGTCTAACCGGCCCTGAAGCGACCGAAGCGTTCCAAGCCTTCATGGAAAAACGCAAACCTGATTTTTCAAAGTTTGACTGAGTTCAACAGTCAGCATATTCCCCCTTTGAAGGGGGCAAGGGGGATGTTTAGACCCCTGGGAACTAATTACGGCATTTCACTGCAATAAGTTCAACGATCTTTTGAAGGCGGAACGTTGCAATGACCACAAAAATTAGAGCAGCACGCATACACCGCTACGCAGGCCTCGACGAAAACGGCAAACCCGTCCCAACACCCGATCCCATAAGCGATGTTCTCTCCATCGACGAGATCGACGCGCCAACCTGCACCGATGGCCACGTACTGATCGCCGCGCACTACGTCGGCATTCAATATCCCGACGCGCTCCAAGCGCAAGGGCTCTACCAAGAGAAACCGGATCTCCCCTACGTGCCCGGTATGGATATGACCGGCACAGTTCTCGAAGTCGGAGCGGGGGTTGACCACCTCGCCGTTGGCGACCGCGTCATCGCCCAAGATCGCAGAGGTGCGATGGCCGAAACCGTTCTAGCGAACGCAAAATCCGTCTGGAAAGCCCCGGACAATGTCCATCTATCGAAATGTGCCAACGTCGGACGAAACTTTTTCGCCGCGTACCATTCCCTAAAGAACATCGCCGATGTACAACCCGGCGACCTCGTACTCGTCGATGGCGCATCAGGCGGCGTCGGCATGGCTGGAATCGAACTCGCAAAGGCGATGGGCGCGAAAGTCATCGCGGGTGTAAGCGTTCCGGAGAAAGCCGAATATCCAGAAGCGGCGGGCGCGGACAAAGTGCTGTGCTATGGCCGTGACCGCGACTCCTACAAAGCATTCAAGAAAGCCGTAAAAGAGGCATCCGCCGAACTCGGCCACCCCGACGGCGTCGACGGCGTACTCGACATGGTCCAAGGCGATCTCTTCGAAGCCCTTATCTCAACCGTTCGCCCCCTCGGCAAACTGTGCATGATTGGGTTCACCGCCGGCCAGAAACCAATTCGCCCCGGAATGC
>JAJDAB010000199.1 GCA_029262095.1 Candidatus Hydrogenedentota bacterium | reverse complement strand
CCATTTACTGGTCGATTTTTTCGTGGCGGTTGTGTTCGTAGCCAGTCCATTAGTGTTGGGCTTCTCGGGAATCGACGCATGGTTCTACTGGGCAAATGCTGCCGCGGTGTTAGCCGTTGTCGGATTACATAAACCGGAGGTGACACAACGAGACTTGGAGCAAGTGTCGGCCCCAGCCTAATTCTGAAGACGTCGATAGCGTCTTATACCGGAGTGTTACGAGCCTCAGTCCATATTGGATGATGAGGCTCGTTTCCTTTTGTCTCAAAATTGTGTTGGATCAAGAATCCTCTATTCAGATATTCAAGCAAAGAAGCCGCGGGGCCGCCTTTGATCTTGACCATATGTCACATTCTCCCTTTCCTGAAACACGAGTAAACACACTATGCTGAGTAACGGAAACGATTGTTGAGTTGTCGTGGCTGGGATGGGTCCGTATGCTTATGGTTTAGATTGTCGAAATTACGCCGTCATTTTCGCGAAGGCGGGAACGACGAACTCGCGGGAAAACGTAGCTTGGTAATGGAAGTTTCTCTTGAATTGTCGTAGCCCCTGGCTGTTAGCGCTCGCTCTTATTGCGGCCACTTGTTCTCTCTCGGATATTGCCGCCGCGCAATACGGCCCTTCTGAGCCTTGGAAAGACGCGACGTTGTATCGCGATGAGTGGGGCACGCCGCATGTTTATGCGAAGACCTTGTCTTCGATGGCGTTCGCCCTTGGGTATGCGCAGGCCGGGGATCATCCTGAAGCGTTGTTACGGGCCTATCGCGTCGCCAATGGTCGTGCGTCGGAAGTGTGGGGCGAGGAGTGGGTGAACTCGGATGCCTTTGCGTTGATGTTGGGACATGCAGCGTTGGCGCGGCAGACGTATCCGAATGCGGACGCAATAACCCAGGACCTCTGCGAAGGATTTGCCGCGGGTGCCAATGCTTGGTACGCGGAGAATTCGCAGTCACGTCCCGAGTGGGCAGTGCCGGTACAGCCCGAAGATCCGCTGGCGTTGATGCATTGTTACCTGATGAGTTTTGCGCCGTTCGATTTGCCGGACACGTGGTCGCGGCGGCGGCCTGCGGCTTCCGGCAATGCGTGGGCGGTCGGTCCGGCGCGATCGGAAACGGGCGAACCCATGTTGGTGATCAATCCGCATGGCTATTACGACAGTCCGTTTCAGTGGTACGAGGCGCACGTGTCGTCCGATTTGGAATCGGATGACTGGTCCATGTCCGGTGCAACGTTGGTGGGTTTGCCGGTCTTGATGATGGGCCACAACGGCAAGATCGGTTGGGGGCTGACACCGCACGAAGCCGATTCCGCTGATATGTTTCTGCCGCCGTCGCTCTCGCAAACGGGCAATGCGAACTCGGTGGGTGGGCCTCAAGTAACGCTGGAATCGGAATTGTTGCGCGAGTTGCAGATCGTGAACAGCATGCGGACGTATCGCGTGCGTATGGGCGACGGTTTTGAAGAACGGCAAGCGCTGTATTACGTGCATGGCGGCAACCCGACAATCACCACGGCGTCGAACGAGCACTACACTTGGAAAGCCGGCGGATACCGGGACTTTGGCGCGATTCGGCAGTTGTATTGGATGGGGCGTGCGTCGGGATTGGATCAATTTCAGGAAGCGCTGCAAATGCATCAGCTTCCTACGTTTCATGTTACGTATGCGGATGCCACAGGCAATCTGTTTTATCTCTACAATGCAAAAGTCGGTGACAAGCGGAATCTCGATGGCATGCGGATTCGAAATCAGCCAGAACCGCCGAGTTGGGATACTCCCTTGCCGTCCAATGATGCGCGATTCACCTGGCGTGGGGTTGTTCCGGTTACGCAGTTACCGTCGGTCCAAAATCCGTTTAGTGGATTCTTGCAGGCGTGTGGCAATCCGCCGTGGACGGTGACCGACGATACCGAAACGCTGTGGGGGTCATTTCCTGCGTGGTTTGGTCGGGAGCCTGACACGTATCGAGCGCGGCGGGTACGTCAAATGTTGAGTAGCGGCGGAAAATCGTTTCGCGATATGCAGGATATGTTATTCGATGTGTTGGTGCCGTTCGGCATGACGGCCGTACCCCGTATCTTGGAAGCGGCTGCATCCGACGGCCGGTGGCGAGGCAATGCCCGTCCGGAATCAGTCGAACTGGTCGAGGTTCTGCGCAACTGGAATTACATCGCGGACATTCGTAGCGAAGGTATGACGGCCTTTCAAGTTTGGTGGACGGCGTTTCGCGCGCAAGCGCCTTACGGCATGCCGGAAGAAACGATGCTGGAATCCTTGGCCGCGAACTCGCCGGAGATTCAGGCGCAATCGTTGGAGGCGGTGGATCAAGCCGCGCGAATGATGTTGCGTGAGTTTGGGGAAGTGCATGTGCCGTGGGGTGACGCGCATGTTCTTCGCCGAGGCGAAATCACACATCCTATCGGCGGCGCGGTTACCGGGTCTCCGATATTCGTCGCGTCGGACGGGGTGTTTAGGGATAAGGCATGGGAAGCCGATTACGGTTCGACGTTTGCGATGGCGGTTCGGTTTGGCGAGTTCACGGAAGGCGTCAGCGTGATGCCGTTTGGTGCCTCGTCCGATCCGGCCTCGCCGCATTTCGCGGATCAGCTTGATCTTTTGCGGAGCGGACGTCTGAAACCGGCGTGGTTTTATAAAGACGAAGTGTTGCCGAATTCGGTGTCGGCGCGCGGTCGTGCGTTCGAGATGATTGCGCGTGGAATGGATGCAACATTCACGATCGAATCGATGGGGCCGGTCGAAGCGCAAATGAAAACCGCGCTGCGGCCTCCGGCAAAAATCCCGAAGAGTCTGTCCGCCTATTCAGTGTTCGCCGAATTCTCGTATGAACCCCCTAATTCTCGGGTCACACTTGAAGCGACGTTGCGCGCTTCAAAAGACGTACGCGGTGGGCGGCCGCTTGACGCGTTTACGGTATTTGCGTTCGACGGCGATCGATGGCAGCCCGTGCGACCACAAGTGATCAACGCAGAGGAAGAAGCGATTCACGTCAGCTTGACGGAGCCTACGACGTTCGCACTGTTCGGCCCAGCTCGCCCCGGTGCGGCACGCCCAGTACCGAGATCGACGCGTACCGAGCCCACGCAGCAGCCGAATTCCGTAGTAGCGGAAACCGTTCCATTAACGCCAATGGCCGATTGGCCCGGTCGTGGTGCGCGGAGCGGTGCGATCTCATGGGGCCGCACGGTCGAGTTGCGGCCACCTGCGCTGGACGGCTTGTTTCGTTTGGAGTCCGAGGTGGAAATCGGGGCGCGGCTGACGACCGCACCAAATCCACCGCGGCCGCTTCCGAAGGGATTGGTGGCGTTTACAGCCTACGTTTTGGCCGAGTTGTCTGATCCTACGGCGGTGTTGACGATACACCTCGATTTGCGACCAACGCCCGGCGAGGTCAATCCAGAAGATATTGCCAAACTCGCGATCTACGCGTGCGATGACGCGACGGGCTGGGAACGAGTTGCGTCCCAACAATTCGAGCCGGACGTGCCGCGCTTTTCCGGCACGGACACGCGTCCGCGTATCTATGTCGTCCTCGGCCCGGAACGTGCGCAACAATCTCAGCCGGTCCAAGACGAGTGAACGGGAACGGGAAGGAATGCACTATGATTTCGCACACAAGGAATAGCGTTCGCACGGGTTTCGTTCTACTCTCCAGTGCTTGCTTCATGGCTGTCCTCGCGCTCGGTGCGGAGCCGCAATGGGAATCTATTTTCGATGGTACTTCGTTCGAGGGGTGGCATGCGGCTGACCCGTCAGTGTGGTCGGTTAATGATGGCGCGATTACGGCGTTAAGTACGGACGAAAAGCCGGCAACGCGGAATCATTACTTGGTCTACTCGCGCGAACCGTTGGGCGATTTCGAGTTGAAATTGAAGCATCGGCTTGTAAGCGAGCACAACGTTAACGGCGGGTTCCAATTCCGAAGCGAAATATTTGACGGCGACATTCCGGACGACTGCCGTGGGTATCAGGTTGATAATAACACGCAGACGGATTGGCTGGTGCGGTTATACGACGAATTTGGTCGGCATACGTTGGCGTGGCGTGGTGAACGTACGGTGTTTAATGAGCGTGGCGAGGCGGAAACGACGCCGCTTGACGAGGCGAAGGGCGATCCTTGGTTCGACCTCGGCGATTGGCATGAATATCATCTTATGTGCGTGGGTACCGCGATTACCTTGTATGTTGACGGCCGATTGGTCGCTGAAGTGGTCGACGATGATCCGGCACAGCAAGATTTTGAAGGGGTGCTCGCGCTGCAGTTGCATAGCGGCCCGGCGATGAAAGTTCAGTTTAAGGATATTCGAGTGAAGCGGCTCCCCCGAGAGTAAATCCGGGTAACTGGATACGCTTTTAATAAAGTTCGTTGTCACGTACCATACCGCGTCGAAGAATTGGATTGCTGAATAGGTCCTCATGGATAAGGCCAACTTACTAAAGCTCATGGAAGAGGTTCGGTCTGGCGCAACGTCGCCGGATGATGCCGCGGACCGTCTTCGCGACTTACCGTTTGAAGACCTTGGGTTTGCAAAGGTCGATCACCATCGCAGCCTGCGTCAAGGATTTCCGGAAACGATTTTCGCACAGGGTAAGACCCCGGAGCAGGTCGTCGAAATCATTCGGTGTATGAAAGAGCGCGGCAGTCATGTGCTCGCGACGCGTTGTTCGCCGGAGACGGTTGCGGCTGTACTCGCGGCGCATCCCGAAGCGAAGCATCACGACATGGCGCGGGCACTGACGTTGGGTGAGTCGCCGGAAAAGCTCGATGGGTTTATTGCGGTTCTTTGCGCCGGCACTTCAGACATGCCGGTGGGTGAAGAGGCGGCGGTGACCTGTGAAACGATGGGATGCCGTGTCGAACGTATTTACGATGTAGGCGTCGCGGGCATTCACCGTTTGTTGCACCAACGCGAACGATTCGAGCCGGCGAACGGACTGATTGTTTGCGCGGGTATGGAAGGAGCGCTACCGAGTGTGGTGGCGGGGTTGGTTGATAAGCCGGTCTTCGCGGTACCGACGAGTGTCGGCTACGGTGCGAGCTTCAATGGATTGGCAGCGCTATTGGCCATGCTAAACTCCTGCGCGACGGGCGTGTCGGTCGTGAATATTGACAACGGCTTTGGCGCGGGCGCGCTGGCGGCGATGGTCAACCGGGTGGCCAACGGAAAATGACGGACGCGAAACCAAATATACTGTATTTCGATTGTTCCAGTGGTGCCGCGGGCGATATGTTCGTGGGTGCGCTTCTGGATCTAGGCGTCGATTTTGATCAACTCAATTCCGCGTTGCAAACATTGGGCGTCGATGGATATTCGTTGCGCGCGGATACGGTCGTCAAGAAAGGCGTGCAATCCACGAAGTTCGAAGTGGATATTGATGAAGGCATCAAACAACCCCATCGGCATCTGCGCCATGTCGTCGAGATAATCGAAAAGGGTGATTTGCCGGACGCCGTCAAGAAGGCGGCGCTGAAAACATTTGAACGCATCGCCGAGTGTGAAGCGGCGGTTCACGGCACCACCATTGAAAAGGTACATTTTCACGAAGTCGGCGCGGTCGATTCGATTGTCGACGTTGTCGGCGCGCACTTGGCGTTGCACGCACTTGGTGTTGACCGGATTGAGGCGTCGCCGCTGCACGTCGGCGCCGGAACTGTGAAGTGCGCGCACGGCATCATGCCGGTGCCCGCACCCGCGACGGCGCGTTTGTTAGAAGGGGTGCCAGTGTACGGGGGCGAGGTTCAGGGCGAACTGGTGACGCCGACGGGTGCCGCGCTAATGGCCGACGTTGTGTCGTCGTTCGGGCCGATGCCTTCCATGATTGTCACGAAGACGGGGCATGGTGCGGGAACGCGGGATTTGCCGGACCGGGCCAACGTATTACGCGCCGTTCTGGGTGTCGCGCAGTCGAGCGGCGTTTCCGGCGCAGTCGTCACGGTGATTGAGGCCAATGTCGATGACATGAGTCCGGAGTTCTACCCCCCCCTCGTCGAGGCCGTGTTAGGCGGTGGTGCACGCGACGCGTTCCTCACTCCAATCATCGGAAAAAAGGGTCGTCCGGGCCATTTAATTACCGTGATCTGCGATGCGGATCGTGTGGACGATCTCGTGTCTGTATTGTTCGCCGGCTCGAAGACTATCGGGTTGCGCATGCGAACCGAATCGCGAATATGCCTGGAGCGATCTTGGAAGGTTGCGCGTACAGAATTTGGCGATGTCCGGATCAAGGTGGCGTCGCGCAACGGACATCGAAATGTTGCGCCTGAGTTCGAAGATTGTCGAAGCCGCGCAGCAGAAAGTGGTGCGACACCATTGGCGGTATACGAAAGCGCGATGGCGGCAGCGTTGCGCGATGATTTGACCGAGGCATAAGGCGTCGATTTGACGTCGACTATTGCGCCGCGGGCATGGCGTTAACACAACAGCGGAGGGATTTGATGGGCGATCGGTTGGGCATTTATCCGGGGAGTTTCGATCCGCCGACCTTCGGCCATCTCGATCTCATGAAGCGGGCAGCAAAACTGTTCGATACGCTCGTGATCGCGGTCGCTCGCAATAATGAGAAAAAAGCGACGTTTACCGTCGCTGAGCGGGTTGAGATGCTTGAAATCATCACGAAGGACATTCCCAATGTGGAAGTGTCCTCGTTCGAGGGCTTGACGGTTGAGTTCGCTCGAGAGCGAAACGCAACGGCGCTTGTCCGCGGATTGCGGGTGGTGTCCGATTTCGAATACGAAATCACGATCGCCGTGGCCAATCAAAAGTTGAATCCGGAAGTGGACACGTTGTGTCTGATGCCGAGCGAGAATTTCTTGTTGGTTAGCTCCAAAATTGTGCGCGAAATCGCCCATTTTGGGGGCGATGTTACGCACTTCGTACCCGCAGAAGTGGCGGAGCGGTTGCGCGAGAAAGTGGGTAAGAAGTAAGCGGTACGCACGATTGGTTTATCCCGATTCATCCGGTACAATTCGGCGCAGGAGCGAACATGCCTACGATTGAACGCAGTGTAATGGTCCCCGGTTCAGACTGCTTGACCCACCGAATTCGGGTCGTTGTCCATAGTACATACGTGCCGAAACATTCGCGGCCGCGTGACAACCGGTACACGTTTACCTATCAAATCCGTATCGTCAACGAAGGATCGGAAGGTGCTCGGTTGTTGAGACGGCACTGGGTTATTACGGACGCCTTGGGCCGTTCGGAAGAGGTGCATGGAGACGGTGTTGTGGGTAAGCAGCCCCATATTGCGCCGGGCCGTGTGCACGATTACACCAGTGTATGTCCTTTGGAAACTCCCTTCGGCACGATGCGTGGAACCTACGAATTCGTGCGCGATGATGGCACGGAATTCAGCGCTGAAATCGGCGTGTTTTCGCTTATCGCAGGACCCTTCTTGAACTAATTTCTCACACTTTTAAAACTCTTTCGTCCGCGTTTTTTTCAGAGCGCGGATTTTTTTGTGCGCGTGGCTGTCGTGATTTGTTGGGGAGACCTTCGGTCGGATTGGTGGCGCGGTCGGGAGTACCGGCCACAACATTGGTAACCTTCTCTAGGGGATTGATCGTAGTGAAGAGAGCGGTGCGGTAACGCTCGTGATGAATGCTTTGTTCGCTTGATAGTTTCCCTTGGGGTGGGCGCATTCCCAGGGTTCTCCCTGGTGCTTGCCTTTCCGGAAGTCGCCCTCGCGTAGCGTCGCGATGTATTCGCCCGCAAGTTTTTGGCTGAGACCAGGATTGACGCGTGCGATTGCATTCACCACCCAGCCGGTTGGCGTTGCCCAGTACGCACCGTTTTGGTGGCGGTTCTTTTCGGTCGGCGTTGATTCCCACATGGTGTCCCCACTGAAATCGGCATCCGTTGGGACGTGCCGGATGAGACCGTTCCACGCGATGGTGCCGGAACGATACGCGTCCGCGAGCGCCGTGCTTGCGCTAATTTCGAGGTCCGACGGCAACGTTTGAAGGTAGACCGCCAGTGCGGTTCCCCACACGTCGGGTTGTGCGCTTCGTCCGGTTGAGGCGCGAAAAAGACCAGAATCCAACGGAAACGACGTGGCGATTCCATCGCGAATGTGCGCCGCGTCTTCGCGGTAAAGTTCAGCAGCGAGTGAATTTCCGGTGGCCTCCATCAACTTGGCCAACTGAAGCGCCGCGCGCTGTTTGAGCACCGAACTGATTAGCAGGTCGCCCGTTTGTTCTACGGTGTCGACGAATCCGAAGTTGGCACCACGCGTCACGTCGGTACACGAAACCAACCCCGACTCGGGGTCGTGTGGCGGCATGGAGTAGGCGAGTTGCAATCGTTTGAGGAGCGTCTTTTTGCGTACGTTGGTGTTCAGTATGGCGGCGTCTCCGGTCTGTTGAACAAATGAATATGCCATGTGAATGAAGAAGTACGGATTGTCGAAACAGGGGTAGTTGCCCCACGAGCCACCGCCTTGACCGGCGTAGTCATCGAGGGTTCCCGGGAAAAATATGGGTACTCCGCGAAACGTAATGTGATCGGGGATTGCACCGACGGGGACCCGCGCGCCGTTTGGCAGGAGCATCGTGCCGTCTTGTTGGTGAAGGGCGGTCAACATGAGGGCATACCGTTGTTCTTCGAGCGTAATCAGACCCGAGTCGACTGACATTGCGACGTTTCGTATCCAAAACGCGGGGTAGCCGTCGCCTCCGCTTGGGCGGATGAAGGTTTGTTCCGTTGGGCTTGATTGCCCATCGGCGGTCGTTACGCTAACTTGAACGCGTGCCGCATCGAGGACAGCCTCCGCCAACCCTTCCAAGAATTGCGCGTCCTCGGCGGACAAGAGAGCGCCTTGCGCCGGGGGGGAGGAACCGCCGGAAGTGGTGCAACTGACGGTCGAGTTTGCGAAGACGATCAGCACGATGGTTTGCATCAGAATTCGCGCGGCGCGTAAGCGCATTTCGCGTGAAGCGGCCGAGACGGGCATTGATGAAGCGATCGTCAAGGCGATTAGGCCGTCTTGGCGATGACGTCGAGCGCGGCTTCGTGTAAGTGACCGTTCGTCGCGAGAACGCCGGTGTTTTTGGCGAGCGTGCGCCCTTGACCGAAGTCGAGTTCCACGCCGGAAAGGTCGGTGACTCTTCCACCGGCTTCTTCGACGACAATGGATCCTGCGGCCTGATCCCAGATGCATTCTTTGTAGTCGAGTTGGTGCTGGTTGAGGAGCCGGAAGAGCGCATCGCCGCCGCCCGCCGCCAGTACGGCGTACTTGGCCTGGCTATCCATCAAGACCGGATCGGCCTGGACACCGAGCGTCTCGACGATCCGGCCCATTCGACCGGTATTGGTATGTCCGGATTCGACGGAACGAAGCAGGCGTGCTTGGGCCCCTTCCCGAACGTTCGAAACATGAACTTGGGTCAATGCCTTGGATTCATCGAGGGGTTGGTACCAGGTGCCGTTTCCTCGCTCCGCAGCGAGTATTGACCCCGCAGCACCTTGCGATCCGGTCGCTGGGTCGGCTAAATCGGGGCATCCCAATACACCGAGGCGGACTTGGCCGTTCTCGATGAGTGCGAGCGCGACAGCATACTGCGCGTTGCGTAGGAAACCTTTCGTCCCGTCGATGGGGTCCAATGTCCAGAACCGATCGCCGGGTTCCGCAGCACCACGATCAATCCACTCGCAGACGTTATCAGCGGTTGCTCCGCCCACTTCGCTATTCACGAATTCCGTAATGCGTGCCAGCATTGGTGCGGCTTCCGCGTCACGCAACGCGCCGGAGTTTTCTTCACCAACCAACACGTCGTTAGGCGCGTGATTGGCCAGCGCGTTGCTTAGCAGCGCTTGGATGGCGAAGTCGGCGATAGTCACGGGCGACCGGTCCGCTTTCGTCAGCGATTCAGAGATGGTACTGGCTTGAATGGTCCGCGCAAGTCTTGCCAGCCGTCTTACGGCACCGATGGCAAAAAGTAAATCGAGATTGGAGAGGTTCATAGATGAAATACCATTTTCTGCGTGGACTAAGGCGCGCCGTTTATGCGCGCAGGAGGGCGCATCATACACACTGATGGGGTGTGAATCACGGGCCGTATGCGGGGGACGGAGTGATCTGCTATATTAGCGTACGTTACGGGTCAACGTCTGGGGACTGCATCGTGCAGGGACGTGTACCGTCAGGGGGATTTGTCTTGGCCGAAGCGCCGCGTGTCTTGCTCTACATTGCGTCGGATAGTTCGCGCGTATCCGATGTCGTCTCTTCATTTGATCGGCTCGAAGAATCGGGCGCGGAAATTACGAGTGTTGCTGGTCATGCAGCGGGTCGGTCGGCCTTGCAGTCAGGCGCGATCTCCGTTCTCGTGTTGGATGGGGCGCTGGGATTGACGGCCTGCTTGTACTTGATGCGCGAGGGTCGGACCCGCAACCCGCTCGACGCGATCTTCATTCTAGGTGGCGGGGACTCGAGACTGGACGAAAACGTTTTGACGGACGCCGGGGCTTCGTGTATTTACGAACGGGACGCGCTGGTTGTACGCTGTCGGAACGCACTGTTCCCGAAGCAACCTGCACAGAATTTGCGGGAAAGTGCATTGCCTGCGGTAGATGACTTGCGCGCGTTCATGGGCCGAATTAGCCATGAAATCCGAACACCGTTGCATGGTATTCACGGGGCGATGGACTTGCTGGAAGATACGGGGATGAGTCCGTTGCAACGGGAGTACGCGAGTATTGTTCGGAATGCGGCGGATGCGTTGATGTCGGTTGTAAACGACTTGGTCGACTACGCGAATCCACGTCAACCGCAGGGCGAAAGCGAGTCATTTCCGTTCGAGATTCGAACGTGTGCAGAGCGCGTCGCCGTAGTCATTGGACCGAAGGCGTTGGGCAAAGGCCTCGACTTCGTACATCTGACTCACCATGACCTGCCTTGGCGGGTAAAAGGCAATCCAAATACGCTCCGGCAAGTGCTTGGTGGATTGGCGGGGCACCTAATTCGCCACGCGGGACAGGGTTTGGTGATCCTAGAGATCGGTTTGCAACAATCCGTGGAAGAATCGCCGATTTTGTGTTTTGAGATTGGTGTAAAAGCTGCGGAATTCGGTGGAGATAGTCTTCGAAGCGACGGTCCAAATTCGCAGGCCACAGATGATTCAGACGTCTCGCTCGAGCGGTGTGGGGAATTGGTGACAACGCTTGGCGGGCAATTGCACACTCGGATGTCTTCATCGGGAACGATGCAGTTCGAGTTCTCCGTCGCGTTCGAAGCAGTCCCGGATAAGTTGCCGTTGCTGGAAATTGGGCCTGAAGCGTTGGATGGACGTGAAGTTTTGATTGTGGATGACACCGCCACGAACCGTTTGGTGTACCGGGAACAATTGGCGAATTGGGGTTGCAATATTGTGGAAGCCTCCAGTGCCAAAGAGGCGCTAGCGTTGATTGAAGCCCGAGCAGCTCGGGGTGAGTGTTTTGATATTGCGCTGGTCGACTTTGCGATGCCGGAGATGAATGGCGGCGAATTGGCTACTGCCATTCGCGCATTGCCGAATGGCGCAGATATGCGTTTGATACTGTGTACCTCGACGCCGAAAGGCGGCGATGCCTTGCGGATGACGGAGGCCGGGTTTGAGGCGTATCTCACGAAACCAGTGCGATTCGATTGTCTGCGCAAAGTGATGTGTCTCTTGTTGGGTGGCCGTGAATCCGAGCGTGAACGTACGCCGCTCATCACGCAACATGTCGTCGCTGAAATGGACCGCGCCGCGCGATCCGTACTCCACGTCGGCGACATAGCCGCTAGTGGACGGGACGCGATCATCGCCGTACAGAATCATGGATTTCCATGTGACACGGCTCGTTTCGGTGATGACGCGGCTCATGCACTGGGCACGCATCGGTACGCGGCCGTGCTGGTGGATTGCCGTCCGTCGTTGGACTCAGGGCTGGCCGCGGTTGCGGATATTCGTGCATCTGACAGTGGCAAACGAATCCCCTTGATCATGACTTTGAAGAAAGCGGATGCCGATCAGCAATCAGCATGTCTGACAGCCGGGGGCGATGTAGTATTGGTTGATCCGATTCAGCGCGATGAATTGGTTTCTGTACTGAACGCCTATCTGGGGCTAGAAGAGCAGGAAACATTTGATGAATCGACTGACGAATGGGATATGGGGGATCCGATCATGGATGAAGAGACCAGCGACGCGACACCAATCGATTTGGACCGGCTAGAAGAAGTTACCGCGGGCGACGAGGAACTCCGGCAGGAACTGATCGAAATGTTTTTGGAGGATACGAAGCAACGCTTTGCGGCCATCGAATCGGCGATTGCTGACGAAGATGGCGAATCACTCAATCGGACGGCACATTCAATCAATGGGTCGAGCGCTAGTATGGGCGCATCGACGTTGCAAGCACTGGCTCTGGAGTTGGAGTCGCTAGGGTCTGAAAATCGATTTGACGAGGCGCCTGCACTGTTTTCGAACCTGAAGAATGAGTATGAGGTTGTGAAGGTATTCTTCGGAACGCTGTAGACCGTCCCGACGATTGGATCACGCACGATTCCGGTGTACCCTCTCGTCGATTTCCTTAGCAGTCGAATCCGCTGTAGACTGCTCCCTTCATGACCGTTAAACCACTCCACCTGGCGCTGGAACAGGCGTCGTGCGACATTCGTAACGATGCCTTGACGCGTGCGCTGTTTGCGACCGATGCATCCGTGTACCAAATCGAACCCGCAGCCGTTGCGTTTCCAAAGTCGATAGCGGAGTGTGTGGCGGCCATTGGCGGCGCTGTGGAAGCGGGTCTTGCGGTCACGCCACGCGGTGCGGGAACGGGTTTGGCGGGTGGCGCGCTTGGCGATGGCCTGGTCATCGATTTCAGCCGACACAATCGCGGGGTCATCGAATATAAGCCTGAAGAGCGGCGCATTCGCGTACAGCCGGGAATGGTCCTTGATGAACTGAACCGTCAGGTTTCGAAAGACGGATTGCGTTTCGGCCCGGACGTTGCTCCCAGTTCGCGCGCGACGCTGGGCGGCATGATCGCGAACAATTCTTCGGGATCGCATGCACCTGTTTGGGGTACGACGGCCGATCATGTCCTCGAGTTGGAAGTTGTGCTCGCGGACGGTAAGACCGTAAATCTTTCAGGTCAACAACCCGCGCCTGAAGTAATTTCCGCGGCGTTAAGCGCCGAACTATATGCAGCATCGGACGCCATTCGCGCGAGTATGCCGGATACCATGGTCAAGCGATGGCCGGGCTACGCGCTCGACGATTATTTGCGAGACGGGTGCGATCCGACAAAGCTGTGGGCAGGTAGCGAGGGGACGTTGGGCGCGATTACGGAGGCGGAACTTAGTCTGGTCCCAATTCCGGAGCAGCGCGCGATCGGGCTATTGTTTTTTGATTCGGTGGCCGAAGCGATGCAAGCGTCGGTCGAATTGATCGACCTGGCGCCTGCGGCGATCGAGCACATCGATGACGTATTGTTCGATCAGACGAAAGGACATCGCGCATTTCAGGCAACGCGCGACTTGTTGCAGCTCGATGCTCAGCCGTGCACATCGATTCTAATCGTTGAATTTTTCGAGGATAGCTACGACAAACTTGCTAAGCTCCAAGAACGCAATCTTGGATTACGCAAACACGTGTTCATGGGCGCGACCGAGATGGGTATGGTCTGGAATTTGCGCAAGGCCGGGCTGTCGCTACTGACCGGGCGTAAAGGCTCGGCCAAACCGACAGCAGGTATTGAAGACGTTTCCGTACGGCCGGAACAATTGCCCGAGTACGTTGGCGCGTTGCAAGAGGCTATGGCTAACCTCGGCCTCTCGGGATCATTCTACGGGCATGCCGCATCAGGATTACTACACGTGCGACCCGTGGTCGACATGCACCACGCCGAGGATATCGCGAAGTACCGTAAACTCGCGGAAGAAGTGTCCGCCATCACCAAGCAGTTTAGTGCGTCGCTGGCTGCGGAACACGGCGTGGGCATTGCGCGTACGGAGTTCATGCAGGATCAGCTCGGGGACAAGACGATGGCGGCGATGCGCGCCGTCAAGAATGCATTCGACCCGAACGATGTCATGAACCCAGGGAAAATCCTACCCGGCAAACCCGCCTATCGCATCGATAAACTGTTGCGGCAAGGCGCTGGGTCAGAAATTGAACTGCCATTCGAGGAGGCGTTGGTCTACGCCGAAAAAGACAAGTCGTTCATCGGAAATTTGGAGCAATGCAACGGCAACGGTGCATGCCGGAAACTGACGCCGTCGATGTGTCCGACGTATTTGGCGACGGGCGAGGAGATCATGTCGACGCGTGGGCGCGCTAACACGATTCGCGCTGCGTTGGAAGGGAGACTTGGAGCGCGCGACCCGCTGGAAGCACCCGAATTGTGGGAAGCGATGAGCGATTGCGTCGCGTGCAAGGCATGCGCGACGGAATGTCCGTCGAACGTGAACATGGCTTTGCTGAAGTCGGAGTTGTTGCATGCCCAGCACAAGCGGCGAGGCATTCCGTTGCAGGCGCGGCTATTTGCGGCGGCGGATACGATGGGCCGAATGGGTACTCGATTTCGCGCTATCGCAAATCCGTTGATGCGGTCGCGGATCGCGCGTGGCATGGCAAAGCAGCTCGCTGAGATTTCGGCGGAACGTAGTTTGCCCCCGTATGCGGCGGAACGGTTCGACCATTGGTTCGCTCGTCGTGAACCCAGCAGAGGTGATCGCGGTCGTGTCATTCTATGGGACGATACCTTCGTGCGTTATCACGAGCCGCATATTGGGCAAGCGGCCGTGCGCGTTCTGGAGGCAGCGGGCTTCGGGGTGGCGATCGTCGCGAACCGGCAATGTTGCGGTCGGCCAGCGTTTAGCGTTGGTATGTTGGATGAAGCGCGACGGTTGGCGGAGCATAACATTCGTGCGCTGGAAGCAAGCGGCGATGATCCAATTGTGGTATTGGAGCCTTCGTGTTATTCGATGTTCGTACAAGACTACCGTGAATTGGGCGTGGAGGGGATCGACGCCGTTGCGGATCGTGTCGTGTTGTTCGACGCATTCATGGCGCGTGTATTGGAGGATGACCCGGAAGCGCTGACGTTTAGTCCCGGCTATCACTGGGTCGCGATTCACGGCCATTGCCATGCGAAATCGTTGAACGCCGCGGGCGATACTGCCGCGCTCATGCAGCATCTCCCGAACTGCGATATATCGACCATCGATACCGGGTGCTGTGGTATGGCCGGTTCATTCGGATTTCTCGATTCTAAACAGTCGTTGTCCAAGGCTATCGCGGCACCGCTCGTCGCGCAGATCAACGACCTGACTGCCGGGACGGAAGTCGTTACGCTCGGCGCGAGTTGCCGCCATCAGATTGACGATCTGACGCCCGTCCAGGCGCGCCACCCGGCCGAAATACTGGCCGAAGCGTTGGCACCTACGAAAAAAGGCTGAACAAACTGTGCCGATCCCTAGTCTAAGTTCTGTGGGCAAGAGAGAATCGCTTGGGAGTACGCCGCCATGTACAGCCGTAACCTATTCGCTGGTATCGTCTTGACGTTGATCGCCTCAGTAAGCGCAAATGCCGAGACTATCGAAAACGTGGAGCGCCTAATCGAGGAGAAATGGGCTGGAATCACCTCGTTCCGCGCGGACATGTCCATGAACGTCAAGGTCCCGCTCGGGCCTATTGAGGTCCCTTCGAATGCGGAGGGCACCATCGAATTGATGACCGCCGAAAACGGTCGTAAATATCGGTTGGACATTAAGAACCATCTCGCGAAGAGCTTTCTGCTCAAGGACGGACTGACACAAGAATTACTCACCGTATTCGATGGCGAATTTGAGTACACCGAGATGACGGTATTCGGCCGCAAGCAGGTCAGTAAGCGCGTGCCGGACGAGAGTGATACGAATCGTCCGATGGGTGGGAGCGCGGTTTTTGAACGGCTACGAAATCAAGGTGATGTCGCACTGGCGGGAGAAACGACGATCGACGGCACCCCCGTTTGGATTATCGATGTGACGGCAAACGGAAAGCCGGTCGATGTACAGGGGCCAATCGATCCGGAACGGATTCGCGTGTTCATTGCGCAGGACAGTGGTTTGCAAATCAAGCTGTTGATGTTCGACAAGAAGGACAAGGAATTGCTGCGCATGCGCTATTCGAACGTACAGCTCAATCCGGATTTGGATGACACACGATTCGAATACACACCCCCGCCCGGCGTAAAGGTTACGTTAAGCGATCCGTTGACGTAGTACGCGCCGCTCTACGACTTTGAGAGATCGGCTTCGTCGAGATTCATTGACCACATATCTTGTCCGTCCATTTGTTGCCACTTCGCCTCGAACGTCGTCGGACTGGCCGTCGAATCGACCTCAACGCGCAACCACACATGCGGAATCGCCTCACCGCGCACAAGGTCCGGATGCGCGACATTGAGCGATGGAATCGTACTGTCGTGAATCGGTGAAACGATGCACTGCCGAATCGCGTAGCCAACCTGATCTTCAGTCTTGTATTTCAGCAGCCTCGAACAATGGATATCGCCGCCGATCAGCACAACGCCGGAAATATTATTTGCACCCAGAAACTCGAATAACGCAGTCCGCTCATGGGTGTACGTGCCCCAGTCATCTGATTCCGTATTCTGTTTGTCGTCCCAGATCATACCGCACGTAATAATCTTGAACGGCGCGGTCGATGCCAATAGCGATTGCTGCAGCCATGCCCATTGACGCGCGCCGAGTAGTGTCGGCTTGTCGGGGTCAATGGGAGACGGCTCGGTACGAGCGAACCATCGGGTATCTAGTACGAAAACTTCTACGGGGCCGTACCGGAATCGCGTATAGATGCCTTCATGTTCGTGTCCGTAATTCGCATTCGCTCGATATTCGACAAATGCCTGACGCGAGTATTCCTTTCCGGGGAGGGTGCCATCGGAATCGTTCTTGCCAAAATCGTGGTCATCCCAGGTTGCCCATGTCGGAGTCTTGCGAACGAGATTCGCCAACTCGGGCACCTGCAAGAATGCGCGATGCTTCTGGCGAAGGACGCCAAGATCGGTCGAATCAATGTAGGGCGTGTCACCGAGTAGGACGAGACCTTGCACGCCTTGTTCACTCATTTGTTTCCAGAGTTTGAGTGGCTTTGAATGCGCGCAGGATCCGAACGCGAGGCAGACGCGGTTTGGTTGAGATGGGGCTGGTGCGGTTGTGAAGTGGTGTTCATCGATGTCGTCGGTAATCAGTTCATTGTATTCATTGAAGATTTGATAGCGATAGCGTGTGCTTGGATTGAGTTCGCTGAGTTCCCAGGTGATACAGAAATCGTTCGCAGCGGTCGAAGTTGTTGTCGTGAGACGTTCTTCACCCTCGTCTTTGGTTACCGCGATGGTGTAGTTCCCTGGCTGCGTGGGGCGGAACCATAGATGCGCCGTGGTGTCGGATACATGGCCGATGAGTGGTCCGGTATCGCGATCTGCGGCGAACGTCGGCTTGGCACCTAGGAGAAACTGCTGAAGCAACAGCGTGCTGCCGGCCGCGACACCAAATTCCCGGCGCGAAAATTTGCCCATGAATCATTCCTTTGCTAATGAGATAGTCGATCCAGGCCGTTTCGGCGCAGAATCCAATGCGTAGTCTGCCAGAAAGCCCTTCGTCTTGGATCGATGGAGTGACGCTGACCGTAGCGCGCTGCTTGATGACTATCGCGTAACTCCGTAATATGTTGGCCCGTCCATACTTAGGACTGCGGCAATCAGGATGCCAGGCAAACGTATTATGAAACTTTCATCTCATTACGGCGACGGTCGGTTCGGCCTTTCGTTCGAAGTGTTCCCGCCGAAGACGCCGAAAGGACTTGAGGCGCTGCGAGGCCATGTCGCCGAGCTGATGCGTTTCAAGCCTGGCTTCATGACGTGCACATATGGCGCCGGCGGATCGACGCGTGACAAGACGCTCGACATTACCGCGAGTATTCGCCGGGACCACGGCATTCCCGTTGCGGCGCATCTCACGTGTGTGGGTTCGACGGTGGACGAGCTTCGCAATTATCTCTCGGAAGCGCGCGATCTTGGCATCGAGTACATTGTCGCGCTGCGGGGCGATCCACCGGAAGGTCAAGAACGTTTTGAGCCGGTTGATGGCGGGCTATCGTACGCGAACGAATTGGTCACGCTGATTCGCCATGAGTATTCGGATTTCGGGATCGCCGTAGCAGCGTACCCGGAGACGCATCAAGAAGCGGTGAGTGCTGATGCGGACCTGAAAAACTTAAAGCGTAAAGTCGACGCGGGCGCGGATTGTGTCATCACGCAATTGTTCTACACGAACGACGACTTCTTTCGATTCCGCGATCGATGCGCAAGTGGAGGCATCATAGCGCCCATTGTGCCGGGCGTATTGCCGGTGACAAGCGCTGGGCAGTTGCAACGCGTCATATCGAATTGCGGCGCAAACCTTCCGGAAGGGCTGTTTCGTGAGTTGGGTGACGCGACAGATGACGCCATGGCGCTTGATATTGGTATAGCGCATACGGTTCGACAAGCGCAGGAGTTGATTGATGCGGGCGTTCCAGGGTTGCATGTCTATGTGTTGAACAAGAGCCAGACGACCAGCGCGATATTGTCGCAACTCACTTTCGAAACGCACTAAGAATCGCGATGGACGCTTCCCTTAGGGACAGTATTTGGAATCAATTCGGCGCATCGCTTGACATGTTGGACAATGCTATCGTCGCGTGTCCGGATGAGCAGTGGGCGAAAATTGATTACTGGTATCTCGTCTATCATACGTTGTTCTGGACCGACTTGTATCTCTACGGGTCGGTCGATGGCTTCGATCCTCCCGAGCCCTATACGCTCGACGAACTGGACCCGGCGGGTATCATTCCCGCTCAGCCCTATACGAAAGACGAGTTGCAAAACTATTTGGCGTATTGCCGCGACAAGTCCAGATTGGCTGTTGAACAACTGACGGATGATCGCGCCCAGCGTCGATGTTCATTCGGGTGGGGCGAAGCGAGCTATCTTGAATTGATGCTTTACAATATGCGACACATTCAACACGGGGCGGCGCAACTAAACCTATTACTGCGCAAGTCGACAGACTCCGCACCCAGTTGGGTCGCGAAAGCTGGGTTGTAGCCATCCATGCAAGTACACGCTGAAGCATCGATAACCATCAACGCGCCTCGCGAATATGTATTCGCGTTTACCAATGACGTGAGCCGTTTTCCTCAGACCTTCTTGGGCTATGGTCCGATTCCAGGGATGGCGCGCGTCGAAAATCTCAATGGCGATGAAACGCGTGAAGGCACGATTCGCAATATTCACAACGTTGACGGCACGGTGTTGGAAGAACATTTGGTCACGCATGTTGCTCCGCGTGAAATGGCGTATGAGATTGTTTCGGGATTGCGTTGGCCTTTTTCGTGGTTGGTGCGCGGCGCCGGTGGGCGTTGGACGTTCGGGGATCGTGGTCATGCGACGGATGTTCAATGGCGATTTCGTTTCGACTTGACTTCACCGCTGGTGTATCCCATTGGATACTTGGTAGGCGCGGTGTTATTTCGAAAAGCGCAGGAGCGTTGTCTGCAGGAAACAAAGCGAGTAATTGAAGCGGGGATCGCGACGAAGTGATTTTCCCTAAGCGAAGGCGGCGCATTGACTGCAAATGTATTCACGCTTAGTATACGAGCGAGAATGTAAGTTTACAGCGGAAGGAATCGTTCAAGATGGGTGAACCTGTTATAGCGGACACGAAGCCGGCGGTGCTGGAATTGGAGCCGGGTAGTTATATGTGGTGTAAGTGCGGCCAATCGAAATCACAACCGTGGTGTGATGGTTCGCATAAAGGCACGGAATTTTCGCCGGTAGAAGTTACGATTACCGAGGCGCGCCGGTACGCGATGTGTTGCTGTAAGCATTCCGGGAACGGTGCGTTTTGCGACGGTGCACACAAGACGTGCTCGCCCTCTTCGTAATTTGCACACCGATTTCGACCATCCACCCAGTGACCTGCACCGATGGACGTTGACGAAACGGTAGGGGAATCCACACCCCTCGCCCCACCGGAAGATTCAGAAGATTCGACGCTGCCCGGTCTGCGGTTCGTCGCACTATTTTGCGCGGCCATCGTTGCTCTAGCGTTTCTTCTACTGTTTGTCGCGATGCTTTCCGCGCCCATGGATCTGCGCCTATTCGGTGGTGTACTTGGGGCGCACGCGGTTTACATTTACTGTGTGATTGCTGCGGCGTTTGCGGTGGCGTGGGTCGTGCTTCGCAACTCTGCTTTGTACGCTTCGAGCGTGGGCCGCGATCGGCCCGACGCGGATGTGCGGCATGATCGGGGCGCACGCGTGGTGTTCTTCCTGTTGTTTCTGGGGAGCGTATGTGCGTTTAACGCAAGCTTCCGCAGCGAGTGGCACTTTGGCCTCGCGGCCGGTCATGACCAGCCTCAAT
>JAJDAB010000198.1 GCA_029262095.1 Candidatus Hydrogenedentota bacterium | reverse complement strand
TCGTAATTCTGCTCCACGGTGGGACGCGCAGCTACAACCAAATCATTTCGGGAACCAGCGCAAGTCAGGAATGGCTAACGATCGCGGACGAGGAGAAGTTTCTGGTCATCATCCCCAATGGCGTTGACCCGGATACCGGCGAGACGGACGCGGAACATCAGAATTGGAATGATTGCCGTGCGGACGATGGAGCGACCGCAACGGGCGCTGACGACGTGGGATTTGTTTCGGCGCTTATCGATTGGAGTATCTCGAATTTCAACATCGACACGCAGCGCGTGTACTCCACCGGCGCTTCAAATGGTGGAATGATGTCCTACCGGCTCGCGCACGAACTCGGCCATCGTATTGCAGCCATCGCGTGTTTTATCGCTAACGAGCCCGCAGTATCCGAATGCACCGGATTGCCTTATGTGGTTCCCACGTTCATCTGCAACGGTCAAGGCGAGACGACGTTTATGCCCTGGGACGGCGGATTTGTCGTTGATGCGACGCGCGGAACTGTTACGTCGGCGATCGAAACGCGCGATTTTTGGATACTCCGCAACGGCACATCGACTACGCCAAGTGCTGTCGTCAATTACCCCAACCTGGACCTTTTGGACGGCACAACCACGTCGAGCGCTCTCTACACCGGTGGCGTCGAAGGCTCGGAGGTCATGTTTTACACCGTCGCCAACGGTGGGCACACCCTACCTAGCATTAATTACCCACTCGGCCTCCTCGCGTTGGCCATCGTCGGACGTCAAAGCAATGATTTCGAAGGCGCCCGGCACGCGTGGGATTTTCTAAGCCGTAACACGCTCGGCGCGCCGATTTCTCCTGGTCTTCCAGTGCGCCATGAAACGTCAGCGGTCTTGATACTGATCATCGGCGTGGTTAGTGCGACGTACTTCCGGCGGTCCTACCGGTATTGATCCGCCCAGGTTTCCATTCGCTGATCTTCGTTACGCATTCGCCAACGTAGCAATCGTTGGGCATAATCCGCGACGCACGACGCGTTCGATTCGCGGTCAGCCAGATTCGTGAACTCACCTGGATCGTTTTGCAAATCAAACAACATCGGCGGCAACGATTCGTGTGCAAACTGCACGTACTTGTACCGGTCATCCCGCACGACCCAGAGCAAACATTCTGACGTAGGCAGCCCCAATACGCGTTCGCCCGCATCACGAAAATCGTACTCGTAATAAATTTCCTGCTTTCCGTCATCGCCCGATCCCGTCCGCGCGGCGGACAATACACTAGACCCCATCACCCGGTTCGGAATCTCCACACCCAGATACTCCAATATAGTCGGCGTGATATCGACGCTTTCGGTGAACGAATCAATACGGCCGCCGACACTGTCCGCGTGCGGATCGCGCACGATCAGGGGGACATGCATGGCTTCGTCAAAATAGTGCGCCTTTTCCACCAGATAGTGATCGCCCAAGTATTCGCCATGGTCCGAACTGAACACGACGAGCGTGTTGTCCCACTGCCCTGTCGCCTTCAAGCAATCGATAACGACGCCGATATAGGCGTCGACCTCTGACACCATGCCGTAGTACGTAGCTTGTGTTTGGCGCAACTCAGATTCATCCGGCAACATTGGCGCTTGGTGGACTATTTGCGAATAGGGATGCGAACATTTCAGTTCATCGATCCGTCGATTCGCCGCGGGCATTGCATCCGGATCATACATTTCGTGAAACGGTGCGGCGCAAATATAGGGCGGATGTGGCTTAATGAAATTCACACTCAAAAACCAACCGCCAGCGTCATGATCGTGGATGTATTCAGCCGCGCGGTCGGCAACAAAGTACCCCTCGCTATCCTCGTGTTTGTAGCGAGCGGGATGCCGATGCGGCAATACATCCGCCGGAGCATCATCTGGTACATTCGGCTCAATGCAGATCGCGGGATTGCACAAGTCCTCGGGATACCCCTTCGCGCGTAATGAATCGAAATACGGGTCGCTCCAATGTTCATGATGCAGCACTCGATCAAAACCGGGATAGAAATTGTCGTATCCCAGCATAGTCTTACGCGGATCGCGATCGGGGATTGTGCGCGGATCGATCGCGTAGTCGTGATACCCCAAGGCCCCGACGTCATACCCCGCCTCCCTCGCCCACATCCCCACGTTTTCGTGCGCATCGATGACCGGCGTGTGATTGCGAATCGATCGCGTCGAGCATAGATACCGACCCGAAAAGATACACGACCGGCTTGGCCCGCAAGGACACGTCTGGACAAAATGATTCGTAAACATCGTCCCCGACGCCGCCAACGCGTCCAGGTTCGGTGTCCAGATCAACGGATTTCCGGCGGCCCCAATGCAATCTGCCCGGAATTGATCCGCTAGAATGAGTAGAACATTTCTGCGGTCAGCCATAAGGCTCTAGCCAGCAACGCGTTAGAGCGCCGATGTGCAATCGGCGACGTTGGTGCTTTCCACTACCTACATAGCCTGATACACGAACTATCATAATTCTTGACTTATTCATTTTTTACCCCTAAGCTCTCGGGATAGCTGTTCATTGCGGTACAGTTTTCTAGGTGCAGTACTTTCGTCTCAAGGAGCGACATAGTGTCCAAGTCTATTCCAGTCGGTTTTTCACTCTTGATCGTCGTGGTTTTCGGCGTAACAAGCTGTGCCCGAATTGCTCCACCAAGTGCTCACAAACGCCTCAAGGATTACCCCGCTGCCGAGCTTGATTATGTTGCAAAAAGCATAGACAAGTTTGGGACCGTGGCGATTTCCGGTACATCCATCATCGAACCAGACCCGCGATTCGAACTTGACCTTGAACTCTCCGGGAAAGAAATCTTTGAGCGCAATCGGATCGAAGGCAGTTCGCGCGTGAGCCGTTTTGATGCGGTCGACGCACAACTTAGTGTAACAGCCGAAGTCACCCAAAATCTGCTCAACGAAATGAAAGGCACGACCGATCCCGGCCGGTTCGCCGAGTTGCGGAAGCAACTGCAAGGCGCTGCGTTTAAGAGTCTAGTAGGTCTATTGCCGGAAGATGTTCAGGGGCGATTCGGTGAATTGCTCAAACCGGACGCGGGCGGCGAACAAGGAAACGACGGCGGGCAGGGCGCGATGCTTGCCGCGAATCAACTAAAGGAAAAGATTGAAGAAGACTCCACCGCCGTCGAGAAGATCTTGGCCGACATTGGCGCGATAACAGAACCTGCAGATGATGCCGACGCGCGAAAAGCCAAGCAAGATGAGTTTGCGACTAAAGCACTACCACTACTGAAGCGCATGGCTGGGTTCGAGAAAGATGCGGCGACGCAGATATTTGGAGCGGTCGCGAAGGGCTATCAACTAATTGCACAGGCTGAGCAAATAGTACATGGCTCCTCCTCACCTCCCCAGAATATTTTGGCCCTATTGACCGAGTCGCGTGGAAAAGTAGAGACCCTAAAAGGCCTAGCCGAACCGTTCCTCAAGGATGTTTCTGAACGGATAAACTCGGGTGCCATTGACACCGCATTTAACGGTGGATCGGACGCGGCTGCAAAAGTGACGGCGGCTCGCGACGCGCTGAATGCGGATTATCCCGGCGCGGTGAAGAAACTCACGGATTTAATCTCACAGGCAAGGCCGC
>JAJDAB010000197.1 GCA_029262095.1 Candidatus Hydrogenedentota bacterium | reverse complement strand
CGCGTGCAATGGTTCCGTTGGCGGCTCAATTGGTACAAGCAATCGATTTTGACGCAGGTCGCATCGACATGAAAGATGCGCCGATGGTCGAGTCGGCTGCGGCGGCATCCCGTTAATCACGGGTTACTGGGTACAGCGTATGCGAATCGACGTACTGACGCTGTTTCCGGAACTGTTCGAGACGCCGTTACGCACCAGCTTGCTGGGCAAGGCCGTTGAAGCGGGACGATTGACGGTCGGTGTCACGAATATTCGCGATTTCGCCAGAGACCGGCACCGGACGGTGGATGATGAACCGTTCGGTGGTGGCGCGGGCATGGTGATGACCTGTGAGCCGATATTGGCCGCAGTGGAAAGTTTGCGCGGGACGAATTCTTGCGCGCATGTGGTGATGTTATCGCCGCGCGGCAGGCCGCTCACGCAGCCGGTCGTGCGGGAATTGGCCGCGCATAAGGACTTGGTCCTGGTTTGTGGCCGGTACGAAGGCGTCGACGAACGCGTCGTCGGGTTGTTGCATGCCGACGAAGTGTCCGTGGGCGACTATGTATTAAGCGGTGGCGAGTTGCCGGCGCTGACGTTGATTGAAGCCATGAGCCGGATGCTTCCGGGCGTGGTGGGCAAGGCCGAGTCGGTGGACACGGATTCGTTCGCGGACGGTGTACTCGGTCCGCCGCAATATACGCGGCCGGCGGAAGTGGCAGGTGTACGCGTGCCAGAAGTGTTATTGAGCGGGCACCACGGCGCGATCGCCCGCTGGCGAAGGAAAGAGGCATTGCGCCTGACGAAAGAGCGGCGGCCGGACTTACTGGGCGCGTGTACAGAACAAGATGCTGAACTATTGCGCGAGATTGAGGCGGATGCCGCCGGTCCGGGCAGAGGAGAATGAGTCGTGAATGTGTTGGATGAAATTAGAAACGAGCAACTAAAGGCCGCAGACCAGATCCCCAAGTTTAATGTGGGCGATACGGTCAAGGTTCACTTCCGGATTGTTGAAGGCGAGAAGGAACGCATTCAGATTTTCGAGGGTGTTGTCATCAGCCGTAAAGGCGGCGAGACGCCGGAAGCGAAGTTCACCGTCCGGCGCGTTGCATTTAACGAGGGCGTGGAGCGTGTGTTTCCGTTGCACTCGCCCCGAGTCGAAAAAGTGGAAGTGACGCGTGAGGGTAAGACCCGTCGCGCGAAACTCTACTACCTGCGTGATCGCTCCGGTAAGGCTGCTCGCGTTAAAGCGAAAGAGCGCGCAGGCACGGCGAAGAAGTAAGCGTCTTCGCATTTCGTGACTGCTTCGGACCGTCCCAGACCTACGATTCCGGAATTGAATACGGAGGCCTCCAACGGTCCACCGTACGACGATGCCTTTTTAGAACGATTGCGCACCGACCCGCGTGCCGGTGCGCAAAAACTCCTTCACCTGTGTGATCGCCGCACCGCATCTTATATTGCGTCAGAGGCCCGCACGGATCGCATGCAAGAATTCGAGCGCGAGGCGCGGATCGCAGGGCATACGCGAGTCGCAGGGGTCGATGAAGCGGGCCGCGGCCCATTGGCGGGTCCGATTGTCGCCGCAGCAGTCGTGCTCAACGACGACCCGCCCCGAGGCCTGGACGACTCCAAACGGCTGACCGAAGTCCAACGTGATGCGCTCTATGCGCAGCTACATCACGAAAAACATTCAATCGGTGTCGCGGTGATAACCGCTCAAGAAATCGATACCAACGGAATTCAGCCCGCGAATTACAAAGCCATGCTGGACGCCGCTGCGGCCCTCACGCCGCCGCCGGAGTTCCTCCTTGTCGACGGGTTCCAGTTACCGTCATGTCCCTGGCCGCAAAAGCGACTCATAAAGGGCGACCGCCGGTCCGCATCGATTGCCGCGGCAAGCATCATCGCCAAGGTTACGCGAGACCGGCTGATGGTGAAATTCGACGCGCAATATCCGGAGTACGGCTTTGCCCGCCACAAAGGTTACGGCACCAAACAACATCTCGAAGCGCTGGCGCAACATGGCCCGTGTCCAATCCACCGACGTTCATTCACCCTTGGCACGCGCCATCAGCAGACCAGCATTCCACCGGATCCCGATGGTACGTGAGACGACGCGTCGAAGCTGGTATAGTTAGCGTACTTTGCAGGCATTTCTTCGAAACTCCATTCACTTGCGCCGCGTGTCGCCGCGCTATTCTCATTTGCTGATTCGGAAGGTAGTGATAATGGGACTTGCACTGGTATTGGTTTTTGCTGCGGGATGTGTGACGGCTGCGGGAGACGCCCCAGGTAACCGCATTTCTCATCAATCTTCCGCGGCCGCTGGATACACCGAATATATGAGCGGCGTAGTGCTTATGCGTCGCGGGAAATTTGAAGAAGCCGCATCTGCATTCGAACGCGCTTCTCGAGGAATGCCCGATTCTCCGAAACTTCACCGCGACATGGTCCGCCTGTACCTTCGGCTTGACGAAGTGGAAAAGGCGCGGGTCGCGTGCGAGCGTGCGGCGGAACTCGATCCCGATAACGCCGAAATGCACGTGATGCTCGGGCTGCTCTACAATCGCGAGGAGGATTTCGAGAGCGCTGCGGAATCGTTTCAACGCGCGATCGAGATCGAGCCCGACAGCCCGGAACTATACCGCCGTGTGATCCAGGCTGAGGAGCGATCAAACGATCTCGTCGGCGCAATCGAAATGGGCGAACGCTTGGTCGAACTTGTTCCAGATTCGCCCGCGTTGCCTTCGCTCTATATGCAGCTCGGCTGGAACCTTTATCGCGCGGGCGATATCGATGCGGCGCGCGAGGCGACACTCAGGGCGTGGGATGCGGACAATACCGTCGATGGTGCGCTGCTGCTTTTAGGCGTGATCGATTTGGACCTGAACAATCCGGCCGAGGCCAAGAAGCACCTCGAAGAATATCTCGAACGCGTTCCGGACAGTACGGATGCCCAACTAAATCTGGCCGCGGCGCTGGCACGCCAGGGCAAGTACGGAAAAGCCGCGGAAGTATTGGAACCATTGGCTACGCAGGATTCACCCGCGCCCGGTCATGTACTGCAGTACAAGTACCTGCTGGTACGGAGTGGCGCGCCCAAAGCGGCCGCTGATGTCGTGCCGCCGAATGGCGCACCGATTTTCGGCACGGTTATGCGGGCCATTATCCGCGAGACTGTGGGTGAGGAATACCGGCCGCTAATCGAGTCGCTGGACGAAATTGAGAGCAATATCGATGCGGAATCGCAAGTGTTCCTTGTCGGGACAATCGCGTTATACGGCACGGAAGATACGGCAAAATTCTTCATCGAGCGGATGGAAGCGATTCTAGACGAGGGTGCTCGTTCACGCTATTTGGAAACGATGTATGCGCGCGCGTTGATGGCAGCAGAAAAGAATTCACTCGCCATTGGGGCGCTCCAACGCGCGCTGGAAACCCACGGCTCCGAGAAATGGCTGCATTACTACCTCGCGACGATTTACGAGGAAGAAGACAATTTTGACGAAGCTGAACATCATCTGCTGGAGTGTCTACGCGAAGATCCGCAAGACCCGGACGTTATGAATTTTCTGGGATACATGTACGCGGAAATTGATTCAAATCTCGGCGACGCCGAAAAATTGCTCAATCAAGCGCTGGCCATGGACCCGGATAACGGATTCTATCTCGATAGTCTCGGCTGGATTCTATATCGAAAAGGCGACGCCGATCGAGCCATCGAATTGATTCGGCGCGCTTTGCTCTCCATGAATCAGGACGACGCGGTCTTGCGCGATCATCTCGGCGACGCCTTCTTCCTCAAAGGAGATGTTAATCGCGCATTGGCGGAATGGAGGCGGGCCATACGGCTTGACCCGGAACTCGAATCGGTACGAGAGAAAATCAAAGCAAACGCGAGCGCAGACTCGGACTAATGCATCCGCGCAGCGGTGAGGTCGCCAAAAGTTCTAGTTGACGATCTCGCATTCCGGCAGATCGATCTTAATAATATTGAGTGCTTTCGGGGAGATAGATGTCGCCTCGACGTGCAGCCTTCGCAGCCGTTTTAGTTCCTTGAACAGGGAAAGACTCGCATTGGTAATCGGCGCACTACTGATGGAAAGCGACTCCAATTGAGGCGTGTTCGCCAATACAGCAAGCCCTTTATCCGTGATGTGAACCTGATTCAACTCAAGCTCCTGCAGATACGGTGTGTTTTCGAGAATGGCGATCCCCTGGTCCGTGACCCGTTTGCCCATGAGAATCCGTAGACCGCGAAGGCCCGTGAGCGCAGCTGCATGCCGCAGCTCCGCATCCGATACGTTATCGCCAATCAGCCCGAGTGAATGTAGTGCGTTCGGTTCTATTTTGGCCAGTACGGATAGATCGTTTGCTTTATCGTAAGCCACTTCCAGTTTAACCGCCTTGTTCGCCGGTAACGTCACGTTCCCTTTCGCCTCGGTAAAGGCGATCCACGCGGTGCCAGGACCGGCGTTCCACGGGCGCGTGAAAAGCTTTCCCAACGACCGCGCACCAAAATTTACCGTGCGCTTACCGGGCGCTTGATCAGGCAGCAACGCCAACGGCGCAGGGGCAACGGTAACGGCAGCATGAGGAAATGCAACCCGCAACGAAGCGAGCTGAGTAGCATTCAACGATTTATTCGGGACGTAAATGTCTTGTAATTCACCCAACCCTTGAAGCGGGCGCGGAGGCGCGGGGGGTACATTTGTCGATTGAAATCGAATCGACGACACACCGGAAGGCACCTGATTCCATTGAAACGGATCACTATCACGCACAACCAGACGGATATCGTGTCCTGCAGGTGGATTTAACGGGCCCTTTGCGAGTTGCCATTCATTCCACTGCGCATCAACATGCGATCCATTGCGCAAATACAGGACACCAATCGGAGCCGTTGGAAACACGAGCGTGCCGTCACCGGTCGCAGATTCCGGAAGAGACGCTTGTTCGCCACGTTCAATTGCACGCGCGCTCGTTAATGCTGCGTTGCCAAAAAATCCTAGCGCTGCGACGAGTCCCAAAACGACCGCAATCCCGACCGCGACCGGAAGCGGATTCCGAGCCGAATCGCGAAACCGTCCGGGCGCAGGCGACCGGGACAGCCGGTGGTCGCGATCTTTCAACGCGACGCGAAGTTCTTCCATTTCCGATTCCGCGTCGTGTAGCAACGACGACTTCTTTTCTTGTTCGCGCTGCAATGCTAACAGTTCGCCTTGCAATGCTTGCTCAGCGTTCGCGGCGCGTTCCGCTTGCGTCTGCAAAGATTCGAGCTCGCCCGTTAGCGATTCAACCGCACCAGCGCTTTCCGTCCCCGTTTGAACTGCCGTTTCGGCGGCGGCTTCCTTTTGGCTCAATTCTGCTTTGAGTGCTTCCAATTCGTCACGGGTCGCCTCAAGAGCCGCAGATTTGTTGGATTCGCGATCCTTTAAGCCGATCAGCTCCGCGGCGAGCGTACCTTCGGAAGACGCGGCTTGCTCCTCTTTCTCGCGCAAGCGCTGTAAATCAGCCTGAAGCTGGGCGATTTCCGCTTCCCGAGCGGCGCGGCCCTCGGTCGCTTCGCTTGCTGCACCTTCGCTCTGCTCCAGGGCCGTCTTGAGAGATTCCAACTCGCCGCGCGCCTCTTCGAGCGCGTCCAACGTCGATCGTTCGGTTACACGCAGTTGTTCAACCTCGTTCGACAATCCGCTTTCGGATGACGAAACTTGTTGCGCCTGCGCGCGCAACGCTTCGAGTTCAGTCCGTAACGCAGCGGATTCCCGCGCATGTTCCTTATTACGATGCGCCGCTTCTTCGACCGCTTCCTCTCGCTCCGCCAACGCATCTCGAAGCGCAAGAACTTCCGTGCGAGCGTCATTCAACGCGACGGATTTTTCTCGTTCATTGGACCGTAAGTCATCGACCTGTTGCGATAACTCGGTTTCGGAAGATGACGCGTCCGCAGCTTTCTTGTTTAATGTATCGAGTTCCGCTTGCAGGCGCTCTTTGTCCTGACGATGTTGTTCGATTTCCTGTTGCGCGTCTTCTGCGACCTTACGTCGCTCGTCCAACGATTGCCGGAGCACATCCAATTCATTACGCGCTTCTTCCAGCGCATTCGACTTTTGGCGCTCGGTAGAACGAAGCGATTCCACCTGCTCGGCTAAATCGTTTTCCGAACTTGACGCACGCGAAGCCTGATCCTGCAAGGATTGCAGTTCTTCTCGCATCGCCGCCATTTCGGCCTCGTACGCCTCGTTTTGCTGTTGCGCTTCCTGAACCGCGAATTCCCGATCATTCAACGACGACCTCAGCGTTTCCAACTCGCTACGGGCTGCCTCTAGTGCTTCGACCGTTTCGTGACCGCTCGCCTGCAACGCTTCCAACTCATCTGCAAGCGCACGTTCCGAACTGGATGCGGAATCCGCCTGACTGCGGGTGGAATCCAATTCATTCAACAACCGCTTCAATGTTTCTTCTTGATCGGAATTCTTTTCCGACGCATCGGCGACTTCGCTCTCCCGATCCGTCAACGATTGCTTCAGAGCTTCCAATTCAGCACGCGCCTTTTCGAGGTCCGTCGTCCTCGCATCGCGATCCTGCTGCAGTCCGGACAATTCCGCACTCAACGTGCCTTCCGAACGGGTAGCACTCTCCATTTCTTTTTGAAGCTCCAACAACTCGTTGTTGAGATCCGAAATGGTTTGGTCGTCGACGGTGCTTTGGCGTGACGCTTCGGAAAGTGCGTCTTCGCGATTGGCGAGTGCTTGTCTCAGGGCTCCCAGCTCGCCCCGGGTATGTTCGAGTTCTGCGGATTTCTCACTCTCAATATCGCCGACTCGGTCGAGGGCGTCGGCCAATTGGCGTTCCGAAGCGGTGGCGCTTTCGGCGCGAGTGCGTAGGCCTTCGAGTTCTTCAGTGAGGGCGTTTAGCCGGCTCTCTTGCTCGTGGCTGCGCGTTTCCGCCTCTTGGACTGCGTGCTCGCGTTCGGCCAGTGATTCGCGCACGATGTCCAGCTCACGCCGAGATACTTCCAGGTCTGAATTCTTCGCGGCTTCAGCGGCGCGAAGTTCTTCCAACTCTTTGACCAAGGTTTCTTCAGAAGTGGATGCGGCTTTCGCTTGCGCCTGAATTGATTCCAGTTCACCGGATAGTTTGCGGACCGTTTTGTCCTGACGCAGGTTCCGTTCTTCCGCTTCACGAATAGCTTCCTCGCGATCGGCCAATGTACCGCGGACCGATTCAAGCTCGGTTCGGGCGTGTTCAAGTTCTTTAACGCGCTCCTCTTCCGCCGCGCGAAGAGCCGCCAGTTCATCGGCTAATGCACTTTCAGAGGCAGCCGCTTTATCGGACCGAGTGCGCAGCGTCTGCAATTCACTAGCAAGTTCGCTCATCGCCTCTTCTTGCTCGGTACTGCGCCGGTCCGCTTCACTCAAGGCGCTTTCGCTCGCCTGAAGTGTTTCCTTAAGTTCGTCCAACTGACCGCGCGCCCGTTCAAGGTCGGCGCTTTTGATCTCTTCCGTCTTACGCAGTTCGGCGAGCTCGGTCGCCAAAGACTCCTCTGAACGCGACGCCTGATCCGCTTCCGCACGAATCGAACCCAATTCTTGAGTCAGCGCATCGACGGCCTTTTCCTGTTCCTTCCGATGCGCCTCCGCTTGTTCTATGGCCGTTTCGCGGTCTGCCAGCGTATCCCGC
>JAJDAB010000196.1 GCA_029262095.1 Candidatus Hydrogenedentota bacterium | reverse complement strand
GTCGCCTTCCGGTACAGAGATATGCTTGTACTGGCTCATGTTGCTCCTCACCTCACCTATTTCGCGCAGGACGTCAGACTTCGACGACGCGCGCGTGCAATACGTTTGGAATCTGGCGAACGGTTTCTAAAACCGCATCGGACACTGGGCTATCCACATTGATTACCGTCGTTGCGGAAGCACCCTGCGCCGATCGACCCAATGCGAGGTTGGCGATGTTGACCCCTGCTTCGCCAAGCGCGCTTGTGACCCGGCCGAGCGTGAGCGGTTTGTCCTCGTTCACACAGACCACCATACGTCCTTCTAATTCCACATCCACGCGAATGCCGTTAATACTGCAAACGCGCGGTTGCGTGCTGTTCAACAATGTACCTGCCACTTCATGGCAGCCTTGATCCGTCTCAACCCGGACCGAAATTTGAAATGCGTAGTCCGCCTTGAGCGCGGATCGTGTCTCGCTAAAATCGATGCCGTGATCCGCGAGCAGTGAAGGCGCGCTAACAACGTTGACCGACTCCACCATCGGCTCCAAGAATCCGGTCAATACCGCTGCGGTGACCGGATACGTGTCCGTCACGCCCAATTCGCCGCTGTAGGCGATTTCAATTGATTTCGGGCGGCCTTCCAGGAATTGGGATTGAAACCGGCCCAGCCGTTCACCCAATGACAATAGCGGCTGCAATTGCGCACGCGTTTCCGCGTCAAGACTCGGAACGTTTACCGCATTCACAATCGCGCCTGTATCGATGTATTCCACCATCTGCTTCGCGACATCGACCGCGACCGTGAGCTGCGCTTCGTCCGTGGATGCGGCGAGATGCGGCGTTGTCACGACGTTATCGAGACCGATGAACGGATTATCTTCGAACGGCTCGCTCGTATACACGTCCAACGCAGCGCCCGCAATCGTCTTGTTCTTCAACGCTTCCGCGAGATCCGCTTCATTCACCAATCCCCCACGCGCACAATTCACAATAAGCGCGCTCGGCTTCATTAATTTCAATTGGTCCGCAGCGATCATGTTGTTCGTCTTATCAGTCTTGGGCGCGTGTAACGACACGATGTCAGACCGCCTCAGTAAATCTTCTAATTCGACCAACTCGACACCAAGCGATTCCGCTTTCAACTCATTCAAGATGGGATCAAACGCCAATACGTTCATGCCGAACGCCTGTGCGCGTTTGGCGACTTCGCCACCGATGCGGCCGACCCCGACGATGCCCAACGTCTTGCCGAAGACTTCCATGCCATTAAACTTCTTGCGGTCCCAACGGCCTTCCATCATCGAGTCGTGCGCGGCCGGTACGTTCCGACAAAGCGCAAACAACAGCGCGAAGGCGTGTTCACAGGTCGACAGCGTGTTTCCGCCGGGCACATTCATGACGACGATACCGCGTTTTGTAGCGGCGGCCTTATCGATGTTGTCCGTCCCAACACCCGCGCGGCCAATCACCTTCAGCTTGTCCGCTTTTTCCAACGCTTCGGCCGTGACCTTGGTCCCGCTTCGAACCACCAGCCCATCATAATCGCCAATGATAGCCATCAACTCTTCGTTCGACTGCGGCGGTTTAACGTCCAGTTCAAACCCATCGGCCTCACGAAAAATGTTCAGACCAAGTTCACTAAGATTATCGAGCGCCAAAATTTTCGGCATTGATGCAATAGCTCCCAAATCCGGAACGCACTCGTTCCGCTGCAGCAAGGATGTATCCGGAAAAACCGGTTCCTGATACTCCGCGCGAATCAGTTCTGCCGCGTAATCACCCTCGTACAGAAGCGGGCGAACTGTGAGGAAAACCACTAGAACGCGCGGGCGGCGTGGAGTAACAAACGCCAAAAGAGTACCAAATACGGGGGTTTTGAATCAAATGGAGGAACAAACTTTGGTCTAATGTGGAACAACTCGGGGAATAAGCAATCCATAAACTGTATGCATTTAGGCTCCCATCTCCGAACGAGGGGCCGTTTGTACCGTTGTAGGAGAGATAGTAGCCTGGAAGTAGGCGATACGGCTTTCGGCTTAGCGTTACCGTCTAACTGTTAGGGAGTACTCAACATGATCCTCCGTTCTCTCTCTTTCTCCCTTGTCTTTATCTTCGCCGCGGCCGAAGCGTCGGCAGGCAGGAGGCCAACATTCCATCAGGATTTCTCCATCTCGAAAGCGACTCATATTGTGCTTGCAACAGAAGGCGATGTGATTGACGGTCGATTTAGCGTGATCGAGTCTTGGAAGGGCGATCTCGAAGTCGATACTGAAATTATCCTGCCAGCGCTCGCCAAATTCCGTAACGAACAATTAAGAACAGTGAAATGGACTCGTGGACGCGTCGTCGATGCACCGTATACGCGTCTTGTAACCGGGCAAGAGATCGTGATCTTCCTCGTAGAGTCCGAAGAGAAAAGGCAGTCTAATCCTGAATTCAGCGAGATTGCTAAATGGAGCTCGGCCTATCTCGGCGACGCCCAGAATTTCGACGTTTCAGTTGCTTGGATTGAATACGGAGAAGCATATACATACCAACAAGTCATTAACCCGGGTCCCAGCGAACTCCGTCACTTGTGCACCGCTCTAGAGCTAGAAGCAAGAGTTGCTAACGATTCAAACGGGCCTTGATGAAGCACGCCGCAAAAACAATCCAGCCCTCGCCTCCCAAGCGGTTAGAGCCTTCGCCCGACAGCGGTTTTTCGGAGGGGCCAAGGAGGCGATTAAAGTCCTAGCCAATATGGGAGATGGCGCGCCGCCGATGTTAAACCATCTCTTTAGTGATTCAACGCTTTCCCATCTCTATCCGGATATCATCGCCGCGATGGTTACCGCTGGAGGCAACGAGCTTGCCCTCATCCTCACCGAAATCGTTGAACACGATTACTTCTCTTGGCGCCATCAGAGCTCGAAACTGGATGAAGGGTGGTGGAATGACTCGTCAGGAGATCATCGACGCTGGCTGCGTGAGCAATATGCCAAACTTCTCGCCGCGCTCAGAGCGCTCCGACCACTTCAATACGAACCCTGTCGCACCAGTATCGTGAACACATTGGAATTGTGGCAACGGATCCCTGCACTCGGCAAGTCTGGCAACGGACAAATAATCCACGAATGCGAACGGATACTTCGCGGTCTTGACACAGCGATTTCGGATCCTGAACCAGACTAACGCGAAACAAGGGAATCAACCTGACTTCGTTCCCAAAACGAAAAAGCCACCTTCAAGGGTAAACAGGGACAGACTATCAATAGAACTCTGTAAGGTAGGCCCGACGATCCTCATCATCGTCAAAGATATCGCCACGGCGATTGCCCCGTCGCGGCACATGATGAGGCAACCCCGGAACAACGATTTGAGCGACCCGGCCCATGAACCACACGGTAGCGAGAATACGAGACCAAACTCAACTGAAATGCGTAGTCTGTCCCTGTATTCCCAGCTTCCTACTCCGCGAAGTAACTTCCGTGATTCCTTCTACGCCGACGTAAAGCGACCATCTTCGGTTTGGCGGCATTGGCCAAGGGCTGCGAGGGTGTCGAGGAGGTCTTCGACCCGTGCAGTTTTGGCGCGTTTGAAGGACCGAGCGATCTGTTCGGAGGTGGCGGGGCCGTTGAGGGCGGCGAGTGCTTCGCGGACGGCTTGGGCCTGGGCGGCCATGGCTTTTGGCCAGGTGCGTTTGACCTTGGTTTGGGCGTCGGTTGCGGCGATAGCGATTTCTTCGGTTTCGGTCTGCGTTTGGGCTGCGCCTTCTGGGTTTTGATATTCGGGGCGTAGCCACCGGACGAGGCCGCGGCGTTCTTCAGCCGCACGTTCGGCGTTGAGCGCGACGAGCCGTTTGAGAATTTGTTCGTCTGTGAGATCCGCGGGCCAGCCGTAGGCGTCGAACACGGCGGCGTCGAGTTCATCGTGAATCTCTTTGAGTACGGACACGAGGCCTTGGTCGTGGATGGTCTTTTCTTTATCGTTCAGCGGTTCGTCCGAACGGAGTTTTTCGAGGACGTTGTACATCCCGGTCATGGTCAGCTTTGGATGTTTGGCCTGCCGCGCTTTGCGGTGCGCATCGAGCCGTTCGCCCAACTCGCGAATGCGTTCGCGTTGCGCGTCGGTCGGGTCGGGGAAGGGGAACGGAAAGAACGTAACCTT
>JAJDAB010000195.1 GCA_029262095.1 Candidatus Hydrogenedentota bacterium | reverse complement strand
GCGGCGAATCTCGGAGCGACGGGACAAGTCCGAGGCTATGGTATGGACGTGTCTGAACTCTCAAGCGTAGAGGCGGCGCGTAATACGTTGGTGTCTGATCTTGGCGGATTACACGTCCTCGTGAATTGTATCGGCGGCAATACGCCCGACGCGACAACGTCGAGTTCGAAATCCTTTTTCGATCTCGAAGACGAAGCCTTTAACGATGTCATGAAACTGAATTTTACATACGGCACGGTTCGGATGTGCCGTGTTTTCGGCGAGGCGATGAAGGACGAGGCGTCGATCATCAATATTTCATCTATGGCGGCGGATCGTCCGCTAACACGTGTCGGCGCCTATGGCGCATCAAAAGCGGCGGTGAACAATTTTACGCAATGGCTCGCCGTTCACTTCGCTCAGGAAGGCCGCGAGAACATTCGCGTGAACGCGATCGCGCCGGGCTTTTTCCTCTCGGAACAAAACCGGTTTCTGCTCACGGACAAACAGACGGGCGACCTTACTGACCGAGGCGAAAAAATCGTAGGCCAGACGCCCGCAGCACGATTCGGCCAGCCCAATGACTTAGCAAGTGCCGCCGTGTGGCTGGCGTCCGACGCCTCCCGGTTTGTAAACGGTGCGATAATCCCCGTCGATGGCGGCTTTTCAGCATTTTCCGGCGTCTAAGACTAATCAACGAGATCAGGAATGACGAACACGATAGACACATTAAAGACCTACAAACCTGAACACGAATTCCTCATTTGCATCGATTCGGACGGTTGTGTGTTCGACACGATGGAAATAAAGCAGAAAGAGTGTTTCATCCCCAATATTATTAAGCATTGGGATTTGCAACCGTTCTCAAAGTACGCTCGCATGGCTGCGGAGTTTGTGAATCTATATTCGACGTGGCGCGGTATCAACCGATTCCCCGCGCTCATCAAAGTGTTTGATCTTTTGGCGGACTGGGATGTCGCGCTTGCGCGTGGATACGAAACGCTGAACACGCCGAACCTGCGCCGGTGGATCGAAGAAGAGACAAGGCTCGGCAATCCCGCGTTGGAAGCGTACTGCGCGGAACATAATCACCCGGATATGCACCAAGCGCTCGCGTGGAGTTCCGACGTCAATAAGACCGTCGGCGAGGTAGTGAAAGGTGGCTTGCCGCCATTTCCACTGGCGCGGGAGACGTTTGACAGCGGTGGCAAGTTGGCTGACCTACTGGTTTGTTCGCAAACGCCCACCGCTGCACTGGAGCGTGAATGGCAAGAACAAGACCTAGACGGCTATGTGTTCGCGATTGCAGGCCAGGAAGCGGGTACAAAGACCGAACACATCGCGCTTGCGACTGAAGGCCGGTATGACCAATCGAAGACGTTAATGATTGGGGACGCGCCAGGCGATCGCAAGGCGGCGGCGGCGAATGGCGCGCTCTTCTACCCCATTTTGCCGGGGGCCGAGGAAGATTCGTGGGCTCGGTTGCACGGTGAAGCGTTGGACCGATTCTTTGCGGGGACGTATGCCGGCTCGTACGAACAGGACCTCATCCAGGCCTTTGAAGAACAGCTGCCGGATACGCCACCGTGGAAACAGTAGGTAACAGGTGAACCCGATGCGAATTGTTGCGGACGAAAATATTGTGCTAGTCGAAGAAGCGTTCGGCGCGCTCGGCGACGTCACGACCATGCACGGTCGATCAATGGATGCGGCTGCGGTTCGAGATGCGGATGTGCTGCTGGTTCGCAGCATTACGCAAGTCAATGCGGGCTTGCTGGATGGATCCTCCGTCCGCTTCGTGGGCAGTCCGACAATCGGCTACGACCACGTTGACACGGCGTATCTTGTTTCGCGTGACATTGGTTTTGACAGCGCACCGGGGTGCAACGCGAACAGCGTGGCCGAGTACATCGTTGGGGCGTTACTGAAACTCGCTGAATGGCGGGAGACCGATCTCTCGACAAAGAGGCTAGGCATTGTAGGCCATGGCAACGTCGGCAAACACGTCGAGGCCAAGGCGCATGCATTGGGGATGGATTGCGTGCTAAACGATCCGCCGCTCGCACGGCAAGGTGGCGCGACTCGTTACCAAGACCTTGACGCAATCCGACAATGTGACATCATTACGCTGCACGTTCCGCTCACAAAGGACGGCCCGGATGCCACGGCTCACATGGTCGACGCAGCATTTTTGAGTCAATGTAAGACCGGTTCGATCATCATGAATTCGGCGCGCGGGAACGTCATTGAAGGCGTTGCACTGCGAGACGCACTGGAGTCGGGTGCGATCGGCGCAGCCGTTTTGGACGTCTGGGAAAATGAACCAACGATAGATACGGAATTGCTGGCGAATTGTGCGATCGGAACGCCGCATATTGCGGGATATTCGTACGATGGAAAAGTCACCGGCACGCGCCAGATCTATGAAGCAGCGTGCAAGCATTTTGAATTGGATGCGACTTGGGATGCAACGCCGCATTTGGCGTCGGATGTCGCAGAGCTTATCGACGTGTCGGGCGTGGAAGATACCGCAAGTGCAATACGCGCAGCTGTTTGTTCGGTATACGATGTGACTACCGATGATAAATCATTGCGCACGATCTTGAACATGCCGGAAGCGGATCGCGGACCTCATTTCGACGGGCTTCGGCGGGATTATCCTCGACGCCGCGAGTTTCATGCCGCGACCGTACGCATCGGAAACGCGCAGATGGAAGCGCAGCGGATTCTAAGCGGACTTGGCTTCAACGTGAAGCTGGCCGGGTAGCTATGGTAAAGGAACTCGTTCAAACCGCTTCGCCCATTACGGATGAACAACTCGATCACGCCGTTAGTGCCGCGCTGGCTGGAGAAGAGATTAAAGGCCGCCGGGTGTTGTTCATCGTCCCGGATTCGACGCGCAGCATGCCTATGCACGCGATGGTGCGCGCGCTCTGTCACGCGACGGAGCAAGCCTCGGTATGTGATTTCCTCATCGCACTGGGCACACATCCCGCGATGAGCAATGCTGCGATTGATGCGTGGCTAGGCTTGAGCGACGATGCTAGGAACTCATGGTTCCGAGGCCAAGTATTCAATCACGATTGGCAGGACAAGAAAGCACTTCGCGAAATTGGAACATTAACAGGATCGGAAATAGCAGAATTATCCGATGGATTATTGAACGATCCTGTAAACGTAAGAATCAATTCGCGTGTATTCGACTATGACCTGGTCTGCATCGTCGGGCCAGTCTTTCCACATGAGGTCGTCGGATTCAGCGGCGGCAACAAATACTTTTTCCCCGGCGTCGCGGGTCCAGAAATCCTGCACTTGTTCCACTGGCTGGGCGCGCTCATCAGCAATCCGGTTATCAACGGTGCAAAGAACACTGCTGTCCGGGCGGTCATCAACGCTTCGGCGGCGATGGTCGATGTGGAAAAGCGCGCCTTCTGTCTCAACGTGACGGAGGGCGATTGCCACGGCATCTTCTACGGCGATCCCGAGGACGCGTGGTCCGCCGCCGCGGACATGGCCGCGAAAACACACATCCGCTACATCGAGCGCCCATACAAGACGATACTCGCCCTGTGTCCACCGCGCTATGACGACCTATGGGTCGCGGGCAAGTGCATGTACAAGCTCGAAAACGCGGTCGCGGATGGCGGCGAACTCATCATTTACGCGCCGCATGTGAGCGAAGTAAGCGTGACACACGGCAAACTCCTGCGGCGAATCGGTTACCACACGCGCGACTATTTCCTCGCGCAGATGGATAAGTTCGACGACGTGCCGGGCGGTATCCTTGCGCACTCGACTCACGTGCGCGGCATTGGCACATACGAGGACGGCGTCGAACGTTGCCGAGTCGATGTCACACTCGCGACCTCTATATCCGAGGCCGACTCTAAGGCCATCAATCTCGGCTATCGTGATTTTCAATCTATTGATGTTGACCAGTGGCGTGGCCGTGAAGACGAGGGCATTCTCGTTGTCGACCATGCGGGCGAAGTGTTGTATCAGTTGCGATCGGGCAATCCCGCGCCGGGGCCGGTTCGGATTGCATCATCACAGTGAATCTTGACGACCGTGCCCATCGGAATTGGACTGGTGGTATAATTCCATCAGAAGTTTATCGGAGATAAGAGGCATGCCCATTGATTGGCGTCAACACATTTCGGTGGACCCGAGGATCTGCTACGGGAAACCGTGCATCAAAGGTTCTCGTGTTCTGGTTTCGACTGTCCTGGACAACCTCGCGGCAGATATTCCTCACGAAGAAATCGTCGCCAGCTACCCCGCCATAGGAAAAGACGACATCAGAGCTGCCATTGCTTACGCCGCAGATCTCGCAAGCGATCGCGTAATCGCCTATTCATAACTCGTTGCGATGCGTTTCAAAGTAGACGAGAATTTGCCGTCAGAACTCGTCGAACTCATACGGCGGCTCAAGTTCGACGCTCGCACACTCTTCGACCAAAGCGCCCAAGGTACACCCGACAACAGTATCGCGAAAATGTGCTTGGAAAATGAAGAGGTATTGATAACCCTGGACACGGGATTCGCAGATATTCAAAGCTACCCGCCGCAGCAGTATAAAGGTCTCATCGTCCTAAAACTTAACCATCAAAGCAAACCAAAGGTTCTATCCGTGCTCGAAAGAGCGTTTCCCGAGATTACGAAGTTGCCTTTGAGTGGCCACCTTGTGATTGTTGAAGAGTCCAGAATTCGAATCTATCCAGCGGAATAAATCGCACATGCCCAAGAATCTTATCGTAGCCCAATCCGGCGGACCCACTCCGGTAATCAACAGTTCGTTGCGCGGTGTCATAGAGACGTGCCGCGCGTTTCCTGATGTCTTTGGGAAAGTGTATGCGGGTTGGCATGGCATTGAAGGCGTGCTGAAGGAGGAGTTGCTTGACCTTTCCGCGCAGGATGAGGAAGAGGTTGCCCTGCTGCGGTATACGCCGGCTGCGGGTTCGATCGGGACATGCCGGTACAAGCTAAAGCCTGGCCAGGATGAGGATTTTGAGCGTGTTGTCGAGGTGTTGAAGGCGCACGATGTGGGTTATTTCCTCTATATCGGTGGCAACGATTCGATGGACACCGCACACAAGGTCAGTGAACTTGCGAATGCGCAGGGTTTGGATCTCGTTGCGGTGGGTGTTCCGAAAACGATCGACAATGATGTTGGCGATTCCGAGTTCAAGCTCATCGATCATACGCCGGGCTACGGCAGCGTCGCGCGGTATTGGATGGGCGTCGTGCAAAACGCCAATGAAGAAAATGCAGGCTCCTCCCCCGCCGATCCGGTGCTGGTGCTTCAAGCGATGGGACGCAAGATTGGCTATATTCCAGCAGCAGCACGTTTGGCCGATCCGAAGCGCGAAATCCCGTTGCAGATTTACCTCGCGGAGTCCGGTGTCACGCCCGATGAGATGTGTGATCGCGTCGCGGATCAATTGCGGAGTGATGGGCGTTGCATCATTGTCGTGAGTGAGGGATTCGACATGGGCGACCTCGGCATTTCCCGCGACAACTTTGGGCATGCGCAATACGGCGCGTCAAAAACGACGGTCGCCCAACAAGTCGTAAGCATGCTGAATGATCGCGAACTGCCCGTCGCTGGCGCTGCACGTGGGCAAGTACCGGGCACCGACCAGCGTGATACGTGCACGTACGCATCAATCGTCGATCTCGATGAAGCGTATCGGCTCGGGCAACAGGCCGTACTTCTCGCGAAAGACGGTGAATCGGGCTACATGTCCACCATTTTGCGCAATCCGGGACCGATTTATTCGGTTCGGTATGACAAAGTCCCGTTGGGGGACGTGGCCAATTCCGAGCGGACGTTTCCTGAAGCGTGGATCAGCGAGAATCGCATTGACGTGAGCGATGACTTTCTAGACTACGTGCACCCGCTTGTGGGTGAAGATTGGGCCAGTGTGCCGTTGGTGAACGGTCGCCAACGGTTCACGCGATTCTCGCCGTTGTTCGCGGAATCGCAATTGCCGCCCTACGTCCCGCAGACGCTGCGAGACGGTATCTAACGCACACCTCGACATATGATATTATTGAAATCTGGGCCGCGAAGAATGTCGATTCAATTCCGAAATATAGTCGCTCCGTGTGTCGCATTTCTAGCGTTCGCTGGCTGCGATTCCATTCAGCGGCGCATACTGCCGCCGGACTTTCACATTGAACAAATCAAGCCGGACACCATTCGCGCCGACAAGCCGACCGAGCTAACCATTACGGGTACCGGGTTCAAGGAAGTCGACGAGGTGCGTTTCGGATTCAAAAAACGTAGCGGAGAAATCGATACGATCGAAGAATTTGAGATCGTTGACGCGAACACCATCACGCTGCTCTCGCCGGTGCTGCCTAGTCTCGAAGAGCGTGCCAAAGTTTTTGTTTCAGTGGGGCGTAGCCGGGAAACCGAAGATGCTTCGAATATGCTGGAACAATTCGAAATTGCTCCCGACAGGAGCATTCCGGTCGCGGTTACTTTTCGCCCACCCAATATCATTGATCTGTACGGCATGTACGCGCTCATGGTCACCGGCGCATTTGTTGCGCTGCTGATTGTCTTCGCGTTAATCCGACGCAGTCTCCGCCGCATCGCTTACCGTGGGGAGGTACTTGAAGCAAAGGGCAAGCGCTTGGCCCTACGCGACGAACGGCGCGCTAGACACGTCCTCGCCGAGATCGCTGCGGAGAAAGAAGCCGCGCAGGCAAAATTGGAAGCTGAATATTTGCCCTACGCCGACCAAGCTTCCGGGTCCGATTCGGACAAGTAAGTCCGGGGTACTCCCCCACTACGTTCAGCCCTCGTAGCACGCAAAACCGAAGGAGCAATACCGTCATGATTACAGCGGACATCGGCCTGATTGGGTTGGCCGTAATGGGCGAGAATCTCGTCCTCAATATGGAGAGTCACGGATTTACAGTCGCGGTTTTCAATCGCACTGTCAGTAAAGTCGATGCGTTTATGGAAGGCCGCGCTGAGGGCAGAAACTTCATTGGTTGCCGCAGTATCGAAGAGTTGTGC
>JAJDAB010000194.1 GCA_029262095.1 Candidatus Hydrogenedentota bacterium | reverse complement strand
CGCTGCCGAACATGGCGTCGTTCTATATCCGATATCCCGGGGCAAGAACTGGGGCTATGGCGATGCCTGCGCACCGACCGGCGGCAACGCGATTGTCGACCTCGGTCGCATGAACCGCATCGTAGAGGTGAACGATTCGCTGTGCTATGCCGTCATTGAGCCCGGCGTAACGCAAGGGCAGTTTCACGACTACTTGTCGCAGCATCACCCCAACCTATGGTTCGATTCGACTGGCGCCGGGATCGAGGCGAGTCTCGTCGGCAACACGCTCGACCGGGGATTTGGACATACGCGGTATGCCGATCACTTCGCCACTTCTTGTGGCTTGGAAATAGTCCTTGCGAATGGCGAAGTCATGCGCACGGGGCATTGGCATTACGAGCACGCGAAAACCGCACACATTTATCGCTATGGAACAGGACCGTTTATGGACGGCCTCTTCGCGCAATCGAACCTGGGCATTGTGACGCGGATGGGCCTGTGGCTCATGCCGAAGCCGGAATCGTTCACCACGTTTTATTTGCGGATGCCGGAAGACGGGAATCTTGAAGAGGCCATCGACCGGATTCGACCCTTGCGGTTGGACGGGACGATTACCGCGGCGTTGCACCTTGCGAACGACATGCGCATCATCAGCGCACGCGGACGCTATCCCTGGGATAAGACCGACAACGTCATGCCAATGCCTGCCGCCCTACGAGAAGAGATACGTCGCGACAACGGTATCGGCATGTGGAATGTAGCCGGGGCTATCAGCGGGTCGGCGGGACAAGTGCGAGCATCCAGTCGGGCATTGAAACGGGCGCTCGGGCCGATGTCGCGGTACTTAACGTTTGTCCCGGAACGCCGCCTCATCGCGGCAGAACGTGTGACCGCGAAGTTGCAACCGCTGGGCATCGCGACTCGATTATACGAGCTCGCGGTCAACATTCGTCCAAACTTCGATCTGGCCAAAGGCGTCCCTTCGAATGAGCCTCTATTCGGATCGCGCTGGCGGCTGCGCGAAGAACCGGAGACGGATTCACCGGACCCACTGGATGCGAATGTAGGGCTTATATGGATTTCGCCGGTATTGCCGATGACCGGAGCCGACGCGCGGGCGGTCATGAATATCGCGGGACCGATTTTGGAACAACATTCATTCGACCCGTTGGTAACGTTTACGATGATTAACGAGCGCGCCATGATCGCGATTCTCAATGTTGTGTTCGATAAGCGGGTGCCGGAGGACTGCGACAACGCGGCAAAATGCTATGCGAAGGTGAGCCAGGCGCTATTCGACGCGGGGTATCCGCCCTACCGCACAGGGCCAAGCGGGATGAAGTTGCTGCATAGCGAAGGCGACTCGTTTTGGGAGACGGCGTCACGAATCAAGCGAGCGCTCGACCCGGATGACATCATCGCGCGCGGTCGGTACATCCCGCCGCTGGACTAGTCTGTTTCAGCGTCGGGCCCGTTAAGAGCGCTGATGAGATTGCCGCGTCGCTTCGCTCCTCGCAATGACGGGGCTTGTTCAAGTTCTTAGAACGGCTGGTAAAAATCCCAGTGAATGTCGCAGTGTTCGATATCGTACTCGGACGTTTTTTCGAAGACGATGTAATTGTTAAAGCGTCTTGTCGAGAAGATGCGCGCCGTGCCTAAGTCATATGGGTTCTTCATCGCCAACTGGATGAATGCGTATAGGCTGCCCGCAAACGACGGAGGTTTTCCTAGCGCCGGTTCGTAGAGTGAAAACTCGTCGTGCAGGTTGCGCAGGATAAAAGATGTCGCCTTGCGCGTGGATGGCATCCAGGGGTCGTGCAACATGAGGTGTCCGCCCACTTCCAACATGCGGCTTGCATAGAAGAAGTCGTGCATGATGTATTCGAACCGGTGATTGCCATCGAGAAAGACGACGTTGAAGCGTTCGCCGTCGCGGAATAGGGCGGGTAGTGCTTCGTGGGTTCGTTGCTGCAGAAATGTGAACGATTCAGCGAATCCCAGCCTCTCGACGTTTAGTGTTCCGCACTGCTTGAACCACTTTTCTTGATAAGGGTCGATCGCGGTGTGGTGGCCGCCGCCATTGTCGATGTGTCCCTGGCACATATAGAGCGCAGCGAGTCCGAACGCCAGCCCAATCTCAAGTGACCGGCCATCAGCGTGTTGGCGCACGAGCGAGTACAGCATGTTGCCGTCCTCGGGGAGAATGGAGGCCGGTTCGATCGCCATCAATTCACCGTCAGCATTCTCGGCGTGTTTGGTCTCGTAGAGAGATTCGATGATCGGGTTCAAGTACTACGTTCCTTTTTGGACTGTGGCATTCTATGACGTTGTGATGCGAGGAGTCGACCCGCGGATTGCCCAATAAACGTAAAGGCGCGGAGGCGCAAAGAAATACGAAATACGCGATCCGTGCTCGTTAGCCTGTTGACGACTTCATGAGTCAATCCGATCGTACTTCCAGCTCACTGGTAATCCGCCGTCGTAGGGCATGACGCCGTGGAATGCGCGTGGGTCATCGTCGAACACGAGCGGGATAAAGTGCCGGTCGCCTTCCCAGAGCGGTAACGAGAGGATGCTGTCGACGTCTTTCCATTCAAGTGTGCCTTCAGGATTCGATTGAAGAGGGGTACCGGAGAATGTATTTACACGGAATATGAAGCCGAACCAGTTTTCGCCATTTGGACCGAAACCGGGCCAGCTGATCGTACCGCGCATCGAAAAATCGACGCATTCGATTCCCGCTTCTTCACGTACTTCACGACGGAATCCGGTGATGATGTCTTCGTCCGGGTGCAGTTTGCCTCCGAGGCCGTTGTATTTCCCGTAGTGTTGATCGTCCTTTCGCGCGTTTCGATGGATGAGCAACGTTTGTGTTCGATCCGGTGAAAGTATGTAGCCAAGCGTTGCCAGGATGGGTGTATAGGGCATGTGAGGTTATGCTTTATTTTTCGGTTTGTAGTCCGGACACCGAGTCGCATTTGGCCGTGCAGCTTGATCGCACACAGACCCATGGTCGTAGAGACAGTTATCGCAGAGAAATTCGGACGGGCACGTGACGCGCCACCACCAACTGCGAATGGTCTGGGTAATCCTCATGCCGCGCGCCGAAACTGTTCACGATAATTTAGCGGCGCGATGCCTTCGAATTTACGGAACAGTCGGCCAAAATTGCTGGCATCCGATACGCCCACGCGCCGTGCGATTTCCGAAATGCCGAATTGCGAATTGCGTAACAGTCGTTTTGCCCGTTCAATTCGTATTTTGCCCACAAGCTCGGAGAAATTCAGCCCGAACCGGCGTTGCAGGGAATGGGTAATTGCGGTGGGGTCGGTACCGATTTTGGCTGCGACGTCTTCTAGCAGGACGCCGTCCGCGTATCCCTCGGAGACTTCGCTAAACACAACCGCGATTTGAGCGGTTGTTTGCACGTCAACGTTTTTCAACACGCACCCGAGAACCCGTATGCAGGCTCTCGAAAGTTCAGCTACATCTGCAAGTTGCCTGTGCATGACAACGAGGTCTTTCAGCGCGTTCCACGCATCAGTCGTCGGTAGGCGTGCGTGTTCGGCGGCTTCCAACACCTGGGATACCAGGCTGATTGCGCGTGCATGCACGGTGCCGTCCGGCAACGCTGCGGCCTCTTCGAGCGCATTTCGCAGGTACCACCTCGCCGCCGCGCGGTCGCTGGCCGCTAAGGCGACGACTATGATAGGGGCCGGGCCCGAAATGCGCGCACGCGATTTTTCAGGGCGTGGGCGATGGGGTGCCGAATCTAAATCGCCAGGAGCATCGACTGTAATTTCGCTTGAGGCGAACGCTTGACGGAGTGCGCGTATTCGATCGACCGTCCAATCGACGAGAATGGGTACACCATTCGCAGATACCCGGGCAACGTCATTCAGAGACACCGTTTTTTCAACGCCGACATTGAGTAGACCTTCGGCAACGGTTGCGTCGAGTCCTTCGGGCGCCTCTGATGGGCAGAACGGCCCAAACGTAATCACGGAATGAACATCGGTCACTTGATCGAGCGGGGCGACGACACACGACAGTCCTAGGTGACAGACGAAGGGAACGGTTCCGTTGCGGTTGAATGCCTGCTGAGCAGCGGTTGCGCGGGATGCGTCACATGCAGCAGCGCCCTCGCGGGTCGACGATGCCGATCGGCATACCTGGCATGATCCGCACCCGGTCAGTAACGCGCGTTCTTCGACATCGTCGTATTCATGGACGGCAACGGGCATAGATGCGGCAACGCGCGCTTCTTCGATCAACGCCGCAGCGTCTGGCCGATCGAAGAAAGCTTCGGTGGTCACGAGCTGACCTCGAACAAATTTGTTGGACGATCTTGCGGCGCAACGTCGACCGGTACGGCTCGAACGCCGAGCGCCTGTACCGCCATCCGTTTTGCGAGTTCGTGCGTATTGTTTTCATCACTGATGTGGATTAACACGACCTGTTGTAATTCGTCGTGCGCGACATGGGCGAGCAACGAAGACATATCTCGATTAGATAAGTGGCCCGAGCTGCTGTTGATGCGCTGTTGCACTTGGAATGGATAGGAGCTCTGTCGCAACATATCCGGGCAATAGTTTGATTCGAGGATGAGCCCGTGTGCGCCCGCGAGACGTTGACGAACGAGCGCCGTCGCGTGGCCGAGGTCGGCTGCAATGCCGAGAATCGTGCCGTTGGCCCGCAACACATAACTCACGGGGTCGGCGGCATCGTGTGCAACGCTGAAACTTGTCGCCTCGATATCACCAAGGGTCACGGTGTCGCCGGGTTCGAAACACTCGATGCCCTTCAGGAGGCCTAGCGATTTGGGTAGATTGTGATAGGTGCCTCGCGACATATATACCGGCGGGCCCAACTTTCGGGTCAGGACGCCAATGCCATTGACGTGGTCCGAATGCTCGTGAGTGACGAGGACACCAGCCAGGTCATCGATCGTTTCCCCGACTTCGGCGGACCGCAACCGGAGTTGACGGTAGCTGAGCCCGCAGTCGACCAGGATTTTGGTCGTGTCTGTTTTGATGAGTAGCGCATTTCCGCTACTGCCGCTACCTAAGAGGCTGAATTGAATCAAAGCCTCACCCCCCAAACACTTACGCATGTGATAATTCAGCAAGATACCACGCCGAACGACGATGATCAATTGACAGGTTCGAGGTTATCGGGTAGAATGGCATACGTCTTGCTTGGGTCTGGGGGCACACCGTTATGATGCGTATGGAACATGGGTTAGTTCAGAATCAATCTCAGCGATTGATGCTGACCCAGAAGATGCAGCAGGCTATCCAAATCCTGCAGTTATCGGGTCTGGAACTGGAGCAATTCGTCCAGGATGAGTTGGAGCAGAATCCGACGCTTGAAGTGCTGCAAAAGCAGTCTGAGCCCGAACAGCCCAAAAACGCCGAAAACGCGGTCAAAGATGAGACGGATACCTTTGATGCGCCGGATAACGACCTGGATCGCTTCGCCAATGATTGGAGCGATATTCGCAGGACGGGTTCGGATATGAGCAGAAATGCGGACGCGGACGCCCGTCGAGACTTTTACGAAAACTCCATCACTGGCGGCGAGTCGTTCACAGCACTGCTGCTCAAGCAAATGCGCCTCGCTGCGAAAGACGATAAAGCCTACGCCATCGGCGAACTCATTGTCGGGGAGATCGACGCCAAAGGGTATTTCACGGGTTCGCTTGAAGCGATCGCCGAGGAAACCGGGGCCAGTATGGAAGACGTCGAAGCGATGCTCCGGCTCGTTCAACGATTTGAGCCTACAGGTGTTGGCGCACGCGATGTAGTCGAATGCCTCTTGTTGCAGATCAATGTTGAGTTTCCGGACAACGACCAGTTGCGTACTTTGGTCGCCGAGCACTTGGTTGAATTGGAAAAGCGTCAGATTCCGAAAATTGCTAAGGCGATGAAAATTTCGCCGGATGATGTGGAGTCTTTGCGCACGTTGTTGGCGCAACTCAATCCGTGGCCGGGCCACGAATTTTCTACGGCGCCGCCTCAATATGTTACGCCCGATGTCATCATCGAGAAGATTGACGGCGAATACGAAGCATATCTACAGAACGATTGGGTGCCGGAGTTGCGAGTCAACAAGCAGTATCAGAAGTTGATGCGGCAGAAGGGCGTTGAAAAAGACGCGAAGAAATATTTGCAGGACAAGGTCGACTCGGCGAAGTGGCTGATCCGGAACATCGAACAGCGACAACGCACGATTCTACGAATTGCGAAAGCGATCTTGGACGTGCAAAAAGGATTTATGTAAAAGGGCGAAGAAGCGATCAAGCCGCTTACGTTGCAAGAGATCGCCGATGTCGTGGGTGTGCATGAAGCGACGGTGAGCCGGACGACGCGGGGCAAATACATGCAGACGCCGCAAGGGTTGTTTGAGATGAAGTACTTTTTCTCTCCGGGATTACGTCGCGACACCGGTGAATCGCAGTCTTCGAAGAGTGTGCAGGCGATGATCAAAAAGATTATTGAGGAAGAGAATAAGGCGAAGCCGCTGAGCGATCAGAAGATTGCGGATTTGCTTAAGGCGGAAGGCCTCAAAATCGCGCGACGTACCGTGACGAAGTACCGCGAAGGGATGGGCATCCTGGCGACGACGATGCGAAAGACGTACGAGAGCGCGTAATACTCGGATTATGCTGTGTTCGCCGCCTGATGAAGGCGGTCAACCTCTCTAGACAGTACGTCCAGCAGATGTGCTTCCCAACCAACGCCCAACGCCTCCAAAATTGCGCGGTAGTACCACAGCGTGCCTTCGCGGCCACCCGCAAACTCGTTCCACGTGTCGGCCCCTCGTGTCAAGAGCAATGCAGATAGCGCTTGTGCGTTGTGAATCTTGTCCGCAGTCATGACCCGCTTTACGCCAGGGTCTGCTTTTCGCACTGCGTCAATGAAGGCTTCTTTGCGTGATCGCCACGGAGGTTTCGGTTGCTCATCGGCATCGCTGCATCCCCACACCAATTCCGCGACCTCGTCTCCAAATGCCGAGCGAATCTCGGTCAACGTTACCTGTCCGTGGCCATCTTCTACGCAATCATGCAATAACGCGGCGATGACTTCGGATTCGGTTCCGTCGTTTTCGCCGACTAGAGCGGCGACGGCCATTGGATGAGTGATGTAGGGTGCGCGACTGCCCTTGCGGAATTGACCATCGTGTATTCGGTGTGCGAATGCGAACGCCTCGGCGAGCTTAGGCGATAACGACACAGTCAATCGGCGGTCGACAGACGCTTTGGGCGCGACAGGTCGCCGTCCGGCATGTCGATGAGTTCCGCGACACGTTCGGTCAACTCGGTCACGCTGAACGGCTTTTTCAAATAATCGTCGAATCCGTAGTCAGACAGCAGTTTCGCTTCATCGTCGTCTATATACCCGGATATTGCGAGGACTCGCGTTGATTTTGTTTCGTCTCGAGATTTCACGCGTTCGCACACCATTCGCCCGTCCATGTCCGAGAGGTGGATATCGAGGATAAGCACATGCGGATTTTTGTCCACAACTTGTGCGCCAGCGTCGAATCCAGTCGATGCCACTGAGACGATGTAATCGGACGCGTGCGCCAACGCCGCTGGAATAATGTCGAGATAGTAGGGGTCATCGTCGACGACCAAGATGCGCTTTTCACCTTGTTCGAGGCGGTCGAGTGGAATGCCGTGGCTCACCATAAATTTCCGGAGACCGGGATATGGAATGCGGCGGTCTCCCCCGGGGCCTAAGCGATATCCTTCAATTTGGCCTAAGTCGAACCATCGGGAAACGGTGTCAGGTGAGACGCCGCAGATGGCAGCAACTTCTCCGCTGGTAAACACCTTGTTCCGGATATCCGCCATTGGAAACATCCCCTTAGTCGGCGTCTGGTTGACGGGTGCCGATGGTGTTATCGTAACAGGCGGTTCGAGAACCAATCAACAGGGTTGCGCTAATGGTCGCGAAACCATTCAACGGTGTCCGCGAGTACCCGTTCGACATGATTTTCATCCAAACCGATGTGGTCCCCTGAATACCAGACGATTTCTTTGGGTTGTGACGCAGCGTTTTGCAACGCGCGCGCCGAGGATGGCGGAATGACGCCGTC